>CALVEJ010000021.1 GCA_944326535.1 Candidatus Gastranaerophilales bacterium
TTCACGTCATCCTGAGCGTAAGCGAAGGATCCTTAACAATAGATTCTTCGGTCACTACGTTCCCTCAGAATGACGGGTGGGCTAAAAAAGTAGGTTGGGCATAGCGGATTTCCGCCATAGCCGCACTGCTAATCCATTTTCAAAATTTTATACAGTTCAGGATAGTGTTCAAAAACTCTTTTTAACTGAACATCATTCTGTGTAATATTAATTTTGTACAAAACAAGTGCATCTGAATTTTCTGATTCTTTTTCCATATCCGTCGGCAAAGGTTTGAAAATACAATTTTTGACTATACTTATCTTTCTGCCGGCAAGTACGGACATCGCCCAGAACCATATATCATCAGCAGTCGGAGAAAGTGACAAAAACAGCTTTTCATCCAAAATATCTTTATACAAAACTCTCGGCGGATATAACACACCGCCGTTTCCTGTGAAAAAGTTCAAAAAAGAAGAACTGTGTTCTGTTTGTATCTGCCAGTTTGCATACGGCAGGATTTTTCCGTCAGTATCAAATTCAATTTTTCTTGCTCTGTGGCAATGAATGTATTCGGGATTGTGGAGATATGCTTTGTACAATTCTTCCAGCCAATTCGGTGTATAAAAAATATCGTCATCAGCCGTGACAATAATATCATTTGGATATTCTTTGAGTGACGGGATGAGTTTTTTGTACGATTTTGTATCGGTGCACCATTTTATCTTAAGACCGTTTGTCTTCAGGGCGAGAAGATTGTCCGGCAGGTCTTTTTCTTTGTTTGGAAACTGTTCTTCTGCCAGCCACAAAACGACTTCATCCGGTAAAAGACTTTGATTTAGAAGAGAATAAATCGTGTAGTACAGATAAGGAATTCTCTGCGGAAACGATGTCAGAGAAACTATCAGACGGGGGCTGCGTTTTTGCTGTGTTAATCCGTATCTGACAAATTTTTTAAGCTTTTTGTCAACAAGTTTTTTGTCAAACTTTTTGTTTCTTGTGATTTTTATACCAAGTATAGTTAAGAGGGTTGAATTATTGTTTTTTTTATACTCAAAAATTTTCATTTACTATCCTTTTCGTAAAAATAAAAATCAGCGAAAGAAGTATTATCAGGATCTTGAACATCAAAAGGATATTTGTTTTTTATTATTAATTTCAATTTCCAATCGACAAGATTTTTTTCTATCCATTTTGTAAAATTTCGATGTTTTACATGTATAGTTTGATATTCATCTTTATTTGATGAATATATAACAACATATTTGTTTGAAGCAGAAAATAACAGCTTCATATAATTTTCAAAAATATTATCTTCAACAAGGTGATATATAACATCAAGAGATAATGTACAATCTGCGTTTTCTGAAATTTTGTTCATTAAAACTTTAAATGTTTTCGTTTTGTCAGAGCTGAATAGTTTTTTGTTTTTCTTAATTATTGTTTTTGAAACATCATAGCCGGTATATTGTGCAATTTTGAATAATTTAAGCTGATTACCGTCTCCGCAGCCAAGTTCAATAACTGATCTTATATTATTTTGATTAACAAAATTATTTATTACTTCTGCTTTAAATTGTGCTAATCTTCCATAACTTCCTGCCCCGGAAGTTTTTTCTTGTTTGTATCTTTTTTCCCAGTATTTTGAAGAATTAAATGATGTTTTGGTTACAAGATCTAATATACTTTTTAAATTGTTTAATATATTTTTTGTACTCTCTTTTTTCTTTAGTAATGACTTATTCATGCCCAGTGTCAAAATACAAAATATAGTATTTTCAAAATATCTTTTTTGAAATTTTCTATATCTGAACAGATCTGCTATCTCATTTTTTGATAGTTTGTTAAAAGGCTCTTGTTTAAAGAAATCTTTCAATGCGCTAATATAGTTTTCCCCAACCGGAAAAGAGAGTTCATAGTTTACTGATGCAATAATTCTTCTGTAATACAAATCTTTCATTTCATCAAAAAGATTTCTTTCAACAAGTTCTCTGTAAAAATCTTTGTATGCAATAAAACATTGATATGAAAGTTTTTCTCTTTTTGCTGAGCCGGAAGCCGGAGACAAAAATCTGTATGTTGTCAGTGCTTTTTTTACAAGAGTGATTCTGTCAGCAATGCTCATTGCTGTTAATGTAAAGCAAAAATCATTTGATGATTTTGTCAAAGAGTATTTGAGATTATTATCTTTTACAAATGCCCTATTATATAGTTTGTTTGTCGGACCCGGGTTGGCTGCCTGCAAAATATCAGGAGAGTCCTTTCTTGAGAAAACCTCTTTGTGCGGGATATTTTCAAATCTTATTCCTTTGTGCGGAGACAAGTGACCGGTCTGCATGTTTAAAGAGATGTATTCACAAATCGTAATATCCGCATCTGCTTTTTCTGCCTGATTGTACAAAAGTTCGAGCATGTTTTGTTCATAGATGTCATCAGCATCAAGACATATCAGGTATTTTCCTTTTGCCGCATCAATACCCGTGTTTCTGGCGGCACCTCCGCCTTGATTTTGTTGATATATGTATTTTATTCTGGTATCTTTTTGCGCTTGTTTTTTGATAATCTCTGCCGATCTGTCAGTTGAACCGTCATCCACACAAATTATCTCAATGTCCCTGAGCGTTTGTTCCCTGATGCCTTCAAGCATTTCTTCAAGGTAAATTTCTACATTATATACGGGTATAATCACGGAAACTAGCGGCATATTTCTGCTTCCTTTCTGAAAATACTGTTTGCTGTTTTGGTATCACTGAGCAGTTTGTAGAGTTCTGTGCCTTTGACATATTCAACAAATGCATTCACATCTTTTGGAAAACACTTTCCTCCGTAGCCGAATTTTCCGTCAGGACCGGGAACATCCGTATGGGGTTTGTTTATATATTTGCTTAACAGCACTCCTTTTTGTACATTTTTGTAGTCGCAGTGATTTTTTTCGCACAGTTCATATATACCGTTAAAATATGTCACTTTTAATGCACCGAAGACATTGTGGGCATATTTTGTAATTTCTGCTTCTTTGTTTGTCATGACAATATATTCTTTGTCTTTAAAAATTTTTTTAAGCATTTCTGTCTCGCCCGTAAAAATCATGGGCTGTGTGCAAAAGTCTTCATAAGCAGTACGTTCTGTTAAAAACTCGGGCATGAAATGCACTTTTTTATTCAGCTTTTTGCTGAGTATATCGCATGTTCCGGGCAGGAGAGTGGTGCGTATAAAAATCGGCACATCCGGCAGATTTGAAATAATTCCCTCCAGTACATCAAGGTTTTGGGTTCCGTCTGTTTGTGTCGGTATATGCAGGCTGATAAAAACAATTTCCGCTTCTGACAGGTCGTCATTGAGGTTTTTTGGCGGATCGCTGACAAGAATTTTGCACTCAGGATTGTGGATTTCGAGCCATTTTTTCATTACACCGCCTATAACACCGCATCCTACTATTCCGATTTTCATTTTTTAACCCTTTTCAATGTTAAACGCTTACATTACGAATTAAAACATGCAAAATAAGAACTGTCAATTCGTGTAATTGGCGCCGATATTTTTACAAAATTATGTGTATGAGCGAGTTAAAAAAATGTTTTGGCAAAAGATTAAAGCAGCTGCGGGAAGACAGAAAACTCACGCAGGAACATTTTGCCGAAAAAATAAATATAAGCAGCAGAGCACTTTCTGCAATTGAATGCGGAAAAATGTTTGTAACTGCGGAGACTATCGAAAAAGTATGCAAAGCCCTTGAAATCAGTCCCAAAACATTGTTTGATTTTGACTTTGAATATATGAGTATCTCTGATACAAAGCAGCAGCTTTTGCGGCTGATTGATGAAAACGAAAATCAAATTTTGAAAATAAACAAGATAATTAAGGCTTTTCTCGGATAATTCAGTATTGTTTTATTTGACAAAAACATTATTGAAAACAAAAAGAAAAGCAAAACCCTTTTTGAGGGTTTTGCTAAAATAGCGTCACTAAGGAGTTTAAGATGTCTCAAAAAGAATTGCTTCTTTTGAGTCTTTTGTCAGACGATTTTAGTTTAAATATTCAAGTAAATGTGATATATCGTCTCTTTCTTTGAGCTTTTTTATAGCAATATTTTCAATCTGTCTTATTCTTTCTTTTGAAAAACCCATGGTTTTTCCTATTTCTTCCAGTGTTTTTTTGTTTGAACCGTCCAGTCCGAATCGTTTTATCAAAATAGTTTTTTCTCTTTGATTTAAAAAATTCAGCATGGACATTACATCTTTGTATAAAAATGCACTCTGTGTTTTTATATCCGGAGAACTGTATGTGTCATCCGCAACGTAATCTTCAAGTACAAGATCTTCCGCAATAGGAGTATCAAGGCTAATCGGATCTTTGAAGATAGCGTTTTTTATATTCTCAAGTTTTTTCCCGCTCAGTCCGAGTTTTTTTGATATTTCTTCTTCTGTCGGATCTCTGCCCAGATCTGCAGTCAGTTTTGCGCAGACCTTTTTGTACAATCGGATTTTATCTGTCATGTGAACGGGTATTCTTATTGTTCTGGAGTGGTTTGATATAGCCCTGACAATTGATTGTTTTATCCACCAGGTAGCATATGTACTGAATTTGAAGCCTTTTGTGTAATCAAATTTTTCTGCCGCTTTCATCAAACCCAGTGAGCCCTCTTGAACAAGATCCATAAACAAGACACCCTGTCCTATATACTTTTTGGCAATGCTTACAACAAGCCTCAGGTTTGCCTGCACAAGTTTTTTCTTGGCTATTTTGGCATCTTTTCCCCTGCCTTCTTTTATTTTTTTCCCGAGTTCTCTTTCTTCTTCTGTTTTTAAAAGTTTTACACGGCCTATATCTTTTAGATAATTCTGTAAAATATCATTCTTTTTTACTATGGTGCTGAATGTTTCTATATTCTCAGTGCCTGCCTCTTCTTCAATATCAATGGCTGCAGCCGTATTTTCTTCTATCCTCTCTCTTTCCGGCTCAAGATTATTGAGCACAAAATCATGTGCCAAGCTATTCATTTAACCTTCCTCAACTATAAATTCTCTCTTTTTTTCTATGACGAAGGTGTTAAAAAAAAGTTTCCGTTATTGTTACAATTTATTTCTTTTTTGAGCAAAGTATATTATCATGATTATTAATGAAAGGGTTGAAATGTTCAGCAAACAACAAATTATTGATACATTAAACAGTGAAGATCTCTTTATCGACAACTTTCTTTTAGAGGCGTTTATCAAAAATTGGAAAATAGAACCGATTTATGAGGACGCTCAGGGTGTTGAATTTTTTGATGACATGGCTGTTGAAAAAATCAGAAACGGCATAAAACAAAAAGAACCAAAATCGGAAATCAATATAATTGACAAAGATGAAATAAAACCTGTTGATATTGCCGTAGAAGTGTCTGAAATTACAGATCCTGAGCCTGATTGTGTGCAAGAAGAATCTTCACAACCCAAAGAAGAACAAAATGATTCTTGCGAAGAAACGGAAATTCCCGATACAAACTTTGTTCAGGAACTGCCTGTTACTATTATTAACGAAGTGAACAGAGAAGTTGAAAATGAATTAAAGAATATTACTTTGGACATTTCGAACCAGACACTTGCCGTTCTGGCTGAATCGATTGCCAGAAAAATAACATCTGATGTTTCGGAATTTATCAAAAGAACAGATTTTATAGAGGATGCTGTTCAGCTTGGAGAATACAAAAAAGATAATCAGCTGCTTGTTCAAAAGATTGATGAACTCGTTGCTGACAACAAAGCATTGATAAAAAAGATAGAAGAGCTTGAAAAAGACAGCAATTCTTTTGTAAAATTGTTTGGTAATATTTATGTAAAAAACTCCTAGAGACCAAAACAAATGGCAATCAATCTTAAAGATAAAATAAAAGAACAGCTTTCTGAAAATGTTCAAAAAGCACTTTTGGAATGTTCTGAAACAGCTGAAAAATACGGATTTAAAATATATTTAATCGGCGGAGTTGTCAGAGATTTGTTTTTGGAAAAAGAAATTTTTGATATAGATGTTACTGTAGAAGGTAACGCAATTGAGTTTTGTCACAAACTTGCTGATGAAAAATACTGCAAAATTATACAGGTTCAAGACAAACTCAAAACTGCAAAAACAGTTTTTTCATCTGAAACAGAGATTGATTTTGCTTCAACAAGACAGGAATTTTATCCGAAAAGAGGACATCTGCCGGTTGCGGTAAGAATCGGGTGTTCCTTGCAGGAGGATGTATACAGAAGAGACTTTACCGTGAACTCGCTTGCCATATCACTGAACAAAAAAACATTCGGTGATGTTGTGGATTATGTGGGAGGGATTGAGGACTTGGCGAATAAAACGCTAAGGGTTCTGCATGACAACAGTTTTAATGAAGATCCTTCAAGAATAATCAGAGGATTGAAGTTTGCTGCAAGATTTGGCTTTCATCGTGACAAGCATACAAAGGAACTTCAGGAAAAGTACCAGCGGGAGCAGCTTCACAAGGATATCTCCTGGACAAGAATTAAATCAGAAATAAAACAGGCATTTTCTCTTAATACCGGAAAGATATTTGATATGTTTCTTGCGAATGGAGTTGAAAAACTTTTTTATGCACAAAAACCTGATATCAAAGGGCTCGAGATAAAAACACTTATTGACAGACACCCTGTTGACAACCCATGGCTTGTCTATCTGGGATGTATTTTAAAAGATGAAGAAATAATAGATGCGTTTTGTTTTACCAGAGCTGAAAAAAAGATTTTTACGGACAGGGATATTTTGTTGTCTGAAAATTTGAGCATGCTTAATTCAAATTATGCTATATACAAGTTTTTTGAAAAAAAATCACCCGAAGCTGTCTTGGTATACTATCTGCTTTCAAAAAGGAAAGAAGCTTTGATTTATATAGAAAAACTTTCAAAAATCAGAGTTGAATTAAAAGGAAGCGATATAAAGGAACTTGGTATAACGGACGGTAAAAAAATCGGCAGAATGCTTGATGAAATCTTGAAAAAAAAGCTATCCGGAACCATTGTGAACAAGAAAGATGAAATTGCTTTTGTAAAGGCGCAAACAAAATAGTTGAAAAATAAAATTTGCCATGTATAATAAAAATTACCGAATGCGAGAGTAGTTCAGTGGTAGAACACTTCCTTGCCAAGGAAGGGGTCGCGAGTTCGAGCCTCGTCTCTCGCTCCATTAAATCAAGAGCCGTAAAGGCTCTTTTTTTATACATTTCTACCGTATTATACTTAAGCAAAAATCAACTGTTTGGGTCCAAAAAGGGACTGTTTAAGGGACTATGAAATAAATTTGTTGATATTACTATATTTTCGGCATAAAAGGCAGTATTTGCTGCATTGAATAAGTTTGAGCCTGTTTGTTTAATTAACTTTCCTATCGGATATGCAGACAATCCCGTATTTGCCTTGTGTAATGCTGTTTTTTAGGAGTGCTTTTATTGAACTTGCGGTAAATACCCTAACAATATTGGGATTACGCATATCCACATGTCTGTACCTCTTATCCCCCAGCAAAATCGAGGAAAATAACAGCGTAATTTAAGAAAACAATTTATAATAACTTTGCGTACTAAAAATGAGGTAAATATGAAAACAACAGGCTACAATGACATTGATTTAGAAAATTTGAAAAATTACTACGATATAAGAACAAACTCTTTTTGGGAATATGAAATTAATATCTATGAACAACTTTATAGACTATATACAAAAAGAAATGATTTAATTTTGAATATATTTGGTAATTCTAAATCAGCAGAGGAAGAAGCTATAAAGTTAAACAGATTATATTTTGAGATAGAAAATTACAAATATGATAAATCATTGCTAGATGTAGTTAATAGTAAATTGGAAGAAGTCGGACAAAAGAACATTCAATTATTATTGCTAAATCCTGATTTTATGGACATTAGAATAACAAATAAGAAAGGATTCTTTAATACATTCAAACAATTCGCAAAATTAGGTATTCGCAATTTAGAACAAGGTCGATTTGTAGTTTTAATAATAGGAGACACTTATTCAAAATCAACTTTACACCTTGAAAGTTCTAAATGTGTACAATTACTCATAAAGGAACGGCTACAATTACGTGCACATATAGTTAAACAAACTCGAAAATTTTTTCCTAAACTTAGTAAGGTAGATTCTTTGTGGCATTATAGAGCTTTAATGAAAGGATTCCATTTAATTGATTACTTAAATATCTTTATTTTTACGAAAGATTAGTAAAATACGCTTTGTTTTTTACTAAGTTACTCAATAACTGTTCTTTAAAACTGTTAACCCTTATCCCCCAACGAAATCGAGGAAAATAGCAGCGTAATTTTAAAAAAGATTTATTATGAATTCAGGAGGCAACTATGAAGAAAATAAATCTTGAAAAAATCAACAAAAAACTGCTGACAAAATGCATTCGTTATGTTGAGCCAATGTCAGAGTACAAGTCTCTTGCCCAGATACATTGTTTTGACATTAACAAATCAAAAAACGGAGAACCAAATTATGAAAAGCTTTTCATAAACAAACACAATGAAATTGTTGCTCATTTTGAAAGTAAACATGAATTTATCGCAGAGTTGCTGCATGAAAAAAATGAAAGGCTTTTTGTTCTGGATAGATTGAAATTTAATGAAGAAGGTGAATACCCTTTACAGCTTGTTCGTATTGAGGAAAACGGAAAAAATACAGTATTAAATTCCTATGAGAATATCGAATATGGGATGGAAGACGGATGTTTTGCCGTAAAGAAAGACGGTTTGTGGGGGTTCATTGACGAAAACGGAAATGAAATTATTCCACCGATGTACGAAAATTACAATTCTTTTTACAACGGTTATGCCTGTGTAAAAAAAGATGACATGTGGGGTGTTATTGATAAACAAAACAATGTAATACTGCCTTTCAACTACTATAAATGCAGAAATTTTTACAATGGAATTGCCGTTGTTGTCAACAAAAACTGGTCAAATGAGGTTATAAATCAAAAAGGAGAGGTATTACATACAGCATTTAGATTTAACAAAATTTTTAATCTTGGCAACGGTTCTGTTGTGCTGGAAGACAGAGCAAAAGGTACTTTTGAAATAGTATGTCCGAAAAAATTTCGTGATAAGGAACGTGAACGAAATTTTTGAGTGGCTTATTGAAAAGGTGAACAATTGCTGGCTGCGATGAGCCGGCAGCAATTGTGACACTAGATTAGTAGAAGTAAACAAATAAAGGAGAACAAAGATGTATTTAACCAAAGAAGAATTTTTAATTGCTAGAGAAATGTCAAACGGAACACATGGATTTACAGCCTTGAACCAAAAAATCGGTCACTTGCTAAGCAGAAAAGTTTGTACAAATGACCCGAGAATTGATTCCCTATATCAAAAGTATAATGCAGAGCATAGAGGTGAGTTTCTTGAGGCTTTTGACATAAACAAGGTAGAAGTCAGAGACATATCAGACATTCCTTATTTTGAATATGACGATGATATGCAGCTGGTCAAGAAAATTCTTATCCGAAAGAAAGATATAAATAAGCTTGTTAAATTCTTTGAAGGTATAGAAGACGATAACAAAGAGTTTAAAATAACTTATGCAGAAAACGGTGGTTCACTTTACAGATATATGAAAATAGATGGAATGAAAGTTTATACTGAATTTGACGGTGTAGAGATTTAGAAAAAAGGCTCTGTAATAGAGCCTTTTTCCAAACATTTTAATTATGCCTTATCAAAAATCACAATCTTTTTGACATTTCCATCTTTATCCAAAACATTGATTCTGCTTATAACAGAATTACCGTCTCTGTCACCGACAACCTCAGCTTCATAGGTTTCAATAATATTCCCGTTTTTATCCCGATAAATCATTTTGTTAGGTAGTTTTTCTACATTTATATAATCTTGAGGATTATTTGCATCGGAGTAAAAGAGCTTTTGATTTTGTAGGTCTAAAACAAATTTTATTATTTCGTTACCCTTTTCATCCTTATAAATTAGCGTATTGCCGGCAAGGCTTTTAGATAAATGTTCCCCTTCAGGGCTTGTTTCGTTTTCTACACTTAAAGCATTGGCTTGTTTATAGTTATCAAAGCAGGCAACATCAAAATGATTTTGGTATAAACTGTCACCTTCTCCATAAAAATTAAAAGTGCTTAAAGGAATTTTATAAATTCCTAATGGCTTTAGACAATGTATGTCATCAGGATTATAAATACCTATAAGTTCCAATGTCTTTAATGTAAATGTTGAAGACTTTTTATCATAATTTGCACCCCATACAAAATAACCTCCATATGAACCCGATGTATCAGAATAAGCATCATTTATTAGCTGTTCATTTTGTAAATTTGCTTCTGCAATTACAACAGCATCTTTAAGAGCAGTTTCGGAACTTAATATATTATAATTAAATTTGGCATGAATTATTTTAGGTTGCTTGGTTTCAATTTTTTCTTGCTTTTTATCTGCCTGTTTTGCTATTACGCAATAACTAACAGTACCGCCCAAGATTGTTGCAACTAAAAAAATTGCGATTCCTATAAAAATTGCTTTTATCTTTCTTGCTTTTTTCATATTCTCATTTTGAAATTTATATAATACATTATGATTAGATATCTAACTATTGTCAAGTGTTAATTTTGATTTGGGTTTAATTTTAATTTTTGTTTTATGTAAAATAATATTAAGTCTAATCTTCAAAACTAACAAACAAATTTATGCCTGATGGTTGTACAAATATTATGAGTATTGGAAAAGTAAACGCAATATCTTTTAAGTCCGCACAGGTGAATATTGTCTCTATGGCAGACAATCACGGTGATATACTTGGTATGCCTCAGGTTGTGAAGGCTATTCAGATGAATAAAAAGGATATGTTTGAAAAGTCTTCTGATCCAAGTACTTTAAATCTTTTTGCAATTGCTGGTGATTTTTTTATTAATCCGAACAAGAAGGGCTTTTTGACAAATCCAGAGTTTAGCAATGGAGATGTCCAGTATAATTTTTTAACAAAGTTGGTTTATACAGCAAAGATGGCTGCAGGTAGAAACAATAAATTTGATGCTGTTTATACACCCGGAAACCATTGTTTTGACGGCGGCGATGAATGGCTTTTCAAAAAAATCCAAAGATCTCCTCTTAGCGTTATACTTACTAATATAAACAGAAAAGAATCACCTGTTGCAGATCGTTTAATTAGGGAATCTGATAATGTTTCCGTATACAAAATTTATGATGTTCCGGATAGCAAAAATCCGGAAAAAATTAATAAGGTGCTTATGCTTGGTATAACTATTCCAAGCATGAATTATTATAATCCGGGATTGTTGAAGAAAACAAAATTTTATGACAATTCAAACAAAAATGATGCACTTTTAGAAGAAAGAGATTTGAGAAAAACAATAAGGGTTATCAGATATTATATTACTCAGTTTAAGCAGAAATACCCGGATAGCGCAGTAGTTGTAATGTCACATACTGGAAACAAAATATCATCTCTTCTTGCTGAAAAAATTCCGTCTATTGATTTGATATTAAACGGTCATGACCACAAAGAATTTGAAATTTTAAAAGGGAAAACACTGATACTGTCTCATGGGCAGAACAATAAATTTATCAGAAGTGTTCAACTAAAATTCAATGATGACGGAAAATTGTCAGAAATCCGTGACAGAAAGTACGATACGGAAAAATATGATCCAATAGCCAGAAAAGATGCAAAACTTCAGGAATTTATAAATGTAAATATAAAAAAGGACTTGATTCCTCTTGTCCATTTTAAAAATAAAGCCGGGCAAACAGAAGAACTTGTATTGAGTGATACAATCAGATACTCAAATAGTGTATTGGCAAACTATATAACAAGCGCAATAAAACGTGCCGTAAAACCTGAATGTCCTGATATTGACGTTGTAGGCATACCGTCCACAATCTTTAGAAACGGTTTGAAGAGCAATGAAAGAAGAAGTACTTTTAATAATATTGATTTGATGAAGATGTTTGACGGTGTCAGCGAAAACCTGTCTATGGTCAGAATAGGCAAAGTTACAGGTGAAGAACTTTTTAATCTGGTATTGGAAAATGTTCAGAATAACTTGAAATCAAAAACAAGAAATGCAATTATTCAGTGGTCTGATATTCAAATAAATAGAACACTGGTAAAAGAAATTAATGATGGCAAGTCCTCAAAATCTTATACAGATGCTATAAAAATCAGAAATCAGAGGACAAGAAAATTTGAAAATATCGATTTTAACAAAGAATATACAGTTTTGTTGTCTGATAAATATTTGTTGAAGGATACAGCTAATATTAAATGTCCCGCAAAAATCAGAGATAAGTTTGAAACAATTCCTGAAACTTACGATTCATTGCTTAGAAAATATTTGGAAATGATTAATTATGATGTGAGAATCACAGATAAGACAAGAGAAGAGAGAATACTTTAACAGGAGAGAAAAATGAAAATTAATTTTAATCCGTCTTTGTATATGGCGGCAAAACCGGCATTCAAAAGCAATATTACTTTTGACATCGGCGGATCTCAAAGAGAGGGGTCGTGTAAGATATATTATGCATCAACACCAAAAGATGAGTTGATCTATAAGGAAAATACTACTGTAAATGATCTTGGAAACAGCAAGTTCAAAAACAGTGATGATTTTATTAACCAGATTATAAAGAAAATAGGAAGAATTCAAAGAGACAACAAAAAAGTAATAAAAGAAAAAGGATATCCTGTAGAAGAAAATGCATTGAAAAATGTTGCTATTTTTATTCCCAGCTATACATCCAAGGATTTTGCTTTTTATCTGCCTAATCACAGAAATTTTGATAACAAACCGCTGAAAGATTTAGATTTTAGTAATTTTAAAGAACGTCTAGAAGCTAATGGTATTGAAGTTTCGCCGGATATGAAGTTTAAGGTTCTTCAGGATGCAATGGGTACAGGACTTGCAATGACAAAAAGGCTTTATCAACTTGGTATGCTCTCAGCAGGAAAATATTATACTGCCTGTATTACAGGCGGCGGCTGCGGTATTTCAAATATAGAGGTTGTTGACAAAGATAAAGTTATTGTAAAATCTTCCGGCAGCAGTTATTTAAGCCAGAGTCTGAGCCTGCAAAAAGTTTCCAGAGCAGGTGCTTCTGCTCCTGCGCTTATTGAAAACTTTTGCAGAGCAATGGGATTTAACGATGAACTGATTGATGATATAAAGGCTTGTCACAAAGCTGAGTTTACAATGACTGAGACAAGAACATATCCCAAAAATATCAAAACTGAAAAACTGAAGGAATTGTTGTTAGATACCCAAAAATTTGAATTGGTTGATGATAACAAAGACTCATTTACAATTAAAATTAAGGATGAATATAAAGAAAAATATAATATTGCAAGAAGAAACGCAATTGATAAATATTGTCTTGCTCTTGCAAGATTGGCTATTATTAAAAAGACAGAAGGCAGCAATGGTATGATTATTACCGGAACTCTGGCAAACGCTGTAAATGAAGCCGCAAAAAAATCATACGGTATTGGTGTGGCTGATTGGACAATGCAGCATTTGACACAGTCTTTTAACTCATATGAACTTGATAAAATGCAAAAAACCTATAATTTTCAGGTAATGTGCGATGATAGATTCTTTATTGATAACAATACTGAATGTAAAGAACTTGTGCACATTGCAGAATTTGTAAATCCTGAGAGAGGAAACTGGCTGAAAATTGATATGAATGATCTGGCGAAAAACCATGATAATGATTAAATAATCATCTGATATTTCAACAAAAAGCCCCTAAGAAGGGGCTTTTTGTTATTTCATATAAGCTTTTTCAAATCTTTTCATTGCTTCTATTGTATTTTCTTTGGAACCGAATGATGTAAGTCTAAAGAAGCCTTCACCATTTTGTCCAAACCCTGAACCCGGTGTTCCTACTATTTGTAGTTTGTTTAGTAATTCATCAAAGAACTCCCAGGAGGTCATATTGTTCGGACATTTTAGCCAGATATAAGGCGAATGTTTGCCTCCTACATGCCAGATATTACATTTTTCGAGCGTATCTGAAATTATTTTTGCATTTTCTTTGTAATAATTTATATTTTCTCTTATTTCTTTTTGACCTTCTTCTGTAAATACAGCGGCTGCAGCTCTTTGGACTATGTATGGCACACCGTTGAATTTTGTCGTTTGACGTCTGAGCCACATTTGATTAAGTTTTCCCAGAGATTTCGGTACTATTGTGTAACCGCATCTTGTTCCCGTAAACCCTGCTGTTTTTGAAAGAGAGCAGAATTCTATCGCACAATCATTGGCTCCCTCTATTTCAAATATACTTCTTGGCAGAGAATTGTCCGAAATAAAGCATTCATATGCAGCATCATATAGAATTATTGCATTTTGTTCTTTTGCGTATTTTACCCATTCACTAAGCTGTTCTTTATTGTATGCTGCGCCTGTCGGATTGTTTGGCGAACAAATATATATAATATCTGCTTTTACTGCTTTATCAGGCATGGGTAAGAAGCCATTCTCTTTGTTCGCATTTGCGAAGAGAACTTTTCTGCCTGCCATAATATTTGTGTCCACGTATACCGGATAAACAGGATCAGGGACTAATACGACATTTTCTTTATCAAACAGGTCAAGGATATTTCCAAGATCGCTTTTTGCGCCGTCTGAGATAAATATTTCATCAAGCTCTAAATCAACGCCGTGGCTTTTGTAATAGTTTTTAACTGATTCTCTCAAAAAGTCATAACCCTGTTCCGGACCATAACCTCTGAATGTTGCTTGTTGTCCCATTTCGTCAACAGCATTGTGCAGCGCTTGTATTACCGCATTACACAAAGGCAGAGTCACATCACCGATACCGAGTCTGATTATTTTGGCATCAGGGTTGTTCTGTGCGAATTCATTAACTTTCTTTGCTATTGTAGAAAAAAGATAACTTTGTTCCAGTTTTGAATAATTTTCGTTTATTTTCATAGTATTATTCCGTAATTTTGTACTACCAGAATTATTCTACTATGAAAAATTACTACAGCATATAGTTTTGATATAGAACCGCAGGTACGTACTTGCTCAATGCATCTTCAAATCTGTCTATAGGTTCATCATGACATGCGATGGGGGAGAACATATAATTTTGATCAGTTATCATTCCTGCGCAGGTACAAATGTATAACTCATCAAGGTTTCTGTATTTTTCTTTAAATTCCGGATCGTTATTTGTGTTTTTTACATATAGTAATACGGCATCTTTGTCTACAGCCAATCTTATGTCTTTACCGTCATAAGAACCGTAAATTTCTCTAGCGCCGGAAGCTTTTATACTGTCATATGCGTATTCCATTAATTTTTTTAAATCAGGATTCAGATCGCTGTCCAGCGTTCTTTCTGATGGGCCGAACAGGTCTTCCCACCAGCCTTTGAATGCAATATTTGATGAGTTCTTAACCGGGTTTTGTACTTGAGCTGCTGCTTGTTGAATCTTATTATTTTTATAGCTGTATGTGTTGTATCCGGCATTAATTCTTTGTATCATACATACCCCTTCTCTTTTTTGTGATGGATACTTAAAATGCAGTAAATCTTTTAATTTGTTAGAATAATACAATATTTTTACATTTTGGTAAATATTTGTAATAAAATATAATGTATGACTCAAGATTTAAAAAGAACTTTATCACTCCCCGATGCAGTATCTATTGTTGCAGGCTCTATGATAGGCTGCGGTATATTTATTGTTTCAGCAGACATTTCCAGGCAGGTAAATTCAGGTTTACTTCTTATTTTAATTTGGATTCTTTCCGGATTTATCACCTTGTGCGGAGGACTTTCTCTTTGTGAATTGGCATCAAATATTACTGACGAGGGCGGTCAGTATGTTTATTTAAAAAAAATATTTAACGAACTGATTGCTTTTTTATATGGTTGGACTTTATTCGGTGTTATTCAAACCGGTACAATTGCTGCTGTTTGTGTTGCATTTGCAAAATTCTTCGGGATTGTTGTTCCTTTTGTCAGTTCATCAAATTTGTTGTTTCAATTCGGTCCTTTGCACTTTTCGACACAGCAATTGTTTGCTATTTTGACAGTAATACTGCTTAGTTATATTAACTCAAAAGGCGTAAGGTACGGTGTTTTAACACAAAACCTGTTTACTGTTACAAAGGTTCTTTCACTTGCCGGGCTTGTTGTGGTCGGATTGTTGTTCGGCTTTAATGCGCATGTTCTTCAAGCCAATTTTCATATGCCGGTAACTTTTTCTTTTAATACGATAAATGTTATGGCGGTTGCTATTGTCGGAGCATTATTTGCTTCCATAACTTGGAATAATATTACATTTATTGCAGGTGAAGTTAAAAATCCGCAAAGAAATATCCCGAAGGCGCTTATTTATGGTGTTGCGCTTGTTGTATCTTTATATCTGCTTTTAAATTTGATTTACCTCGGGGTTTTGCCGTTGGATGCAATTCAAAATGCACCGCAGGATATAGTTGCAGCAAGAACGGTAAGTGAAATATTCGGCACCATAGGCAAGGATATTACGGCAGTCATTATTATGATTTCTGCTTTTGGCTGTGCAAACGGTATGATTCTTACCGGTTCAAGAGTTTATTACAAAATGGCAAAGGATAGGGCTTTTTTTAGACCGCTTGCCGTGATAAACAGAAAAACCAGAGTTCCTGTTAATTCTCTATGGGCGCAATGTATATGGATTTGTGTGTTGATTTTGTGGGGGAATTATTCAGAACTTTTGGATTTTGTAATATACGCTTCGCTGTTATTTTATATTCTTGTTACTGCGGGTATATTTGTGTATAGAAAGAAATTTCCAAATAAAAATAAAAAATACAGGGTGAATAACTTCTTTCCCGTGACTTTTCTTGTTTTGGCTTCGTATATTGTAATTTGTCTTTCAATTTACAAGCCGTTATATACAATACCGGGATTGTTAATAACAATCGCCGGTATACCTGTGTTTTATATTTGGAAAAGATCTAAAGAGGTCTAGGGAATATAAGCATCGGTCAAATCCCAATGACCGGTGTCTGTCATTAAATCCATGTAATCGTCGTCATCTATGTCATTATCATTGTCGTCTTTTCCGCCGGTTTCTTCGTATACAAATTTTTGCATATTTTCAACACGTCTTTTTATTTCATCCGCAAGTTCATCAGAATTTACATTTTCTTTAGCTTTGTAGCTGATATCTATACTTGTATTGTAATAATCATCAAAATATCTTTTTGCTGCAAAGTTGATAAGAATTTTTTCCGGTGCTTTTGTCTTCCAGAAAGGTCCTTTTTCTGCTGGCTGATATGTAATTGTTGCATCTTTATCCATTTTGTCAAATACATCTTTGCATTTGTCCAGCGCTATATACAGAATTTCTTTTTGCTGTGAATTTAGTGAAGAATATTTTAGATCTTCTTTGAATTTATCGCTGACAATAAGCTTTTTAAATGATGCATTTTGCTTTGAATTTTGTGCTTTGTTATAGGGGTAAGTGTTAGAGATTGAGGATATTCTCATTTTTCATTCCTTTATATTCTTGAAATTAATTATAGTCTAAATATATTATGATGCTTTTGACAGAAATGCTTCAAACCCCTTGAATGCTTTGTGCTCTTGTGCCTGAGGGATAGGAAGTTCTTCTTTTATTTCTGTCTTAGTTGTATTTTTATCTGCAGGATTTTGAGCATCTGTTTTTGTTCCTTTTTGTGCTTCTTTTTTGTCAAGATATTTTTTAAAGTAGCCTGCTAACGGGGTTGACAGGAAAGGAACTATCATTCTTTTTGCAATAATCTGCGTTACGATAAGTACTGCTATTACTCCAAATCCACCTTTTGCAATTTTATTAACCTTGTTAATTGCTGCTTTTATATTGGCATCGTTGCTTGTAATATGTTCGGTTAGTTTTGATTTGTGCAGCAAATTGTCTGCAAGTTCTTTATATTTTTTGACATTTTCAGGTGTTGGCGTTAGTCCGCCTTTCATGATTTTGTCATACATCTTGTCTGACATTTTGTTGACAACCAGACCAAGAGTTAACTGCGTAATTACATTTAATATACCGTTTGAAAGATCAATACCTGCCACAAATTTTCTTTTATCTTCTGGAATTCTTTTGTTATGATAACTTTGATTTGTGTAGTAGTAGCAGTTTACTGCATCTTTTGTCGTTGTTGAAATTAATGCCAGTAATTTTGCTATGTCTGTCGGATTCTCAGGCATCAATGTAGTGCCAACTTTTGAATCCATTATTCTTGTAGCCGCTCTGTTAAATGCACCTATCGCTCTGTCAGCAAAATTTGAAACGGGAGAAATGTTCATTATTTAGCCTCCTGTTCTTTTTTTGCCTGAGCCTTTGCATCACATAGTTCAGGGAAGAATTTTTCCATAAATCTCGGATATGTCCAGTTCAACAACCCGCAGGTGAATGGCAGAATTGCAAGACCAAATACGAGTCCGCTTAATTTTTTAAAGTTTTTGAATACGCCTTCTCTTCTATTGATCTCTGCTTTGAGCCATCTTTTGACTTTTACGCTTTTTGCAACTTCTTCTATTGTGTCACCGTGGTATCTGATTTCATTTATCTTTTTGTCTTTAAGTTTTTCAATTACACGATTTAGTTTTTTTATTTCATTAGAGTCGGTTGTCTGTGTAATTTTATCTTTCAGTGCTTCAATATAAGAGTTTACAAGTTTTTTTTCAGCTTCTGTTGCAGCTAATTTTTTATCAGCTGTTTTGATTGTATGATCATTTAAAATTCTGTCAATTTCTGTTGAAAACTGTTCTGATAATCTGTTAAATGCTTTTGATGTTTCAAATTTTACAGCGATTTCCTCGGCAATATTTTGTTTTACTCTTGTTATTGCTTTTTCTTCTGCTGCTTGTTCAAGTGCCTTGTTAAAGTCGGAATACTTTATGTTGGATTTTCTCAAGGCTTTTTTGACAGATGATTTTTTAAATTCTTTCAATGAATCCGGAATATCAATTTCACCATTTTTCATTTTTTCGAGTTTTGCATATGGATCATTGTCGGACCAGTCTATTTTTATTTCAAAAAGTTCTTTATTCTTTGTATCAATACCAAATTTTTTCAATACTTCAGGATATGCTTCATTTCTGGCTTTGTTTAGTTCATCTGGTTTAACATACTCAAGATCTTTAATCTCTTCAAGTTTTGTAGGATGGAACCAGTCTATTACTTTACCTGTTTCATCTCTGAGAACAGACGTTGTAATAGGTTTATCTTCTTTCGCCAGACTTCTTAATTTGTTTCTTTTATCGTAAAAGATTTTGTTTTTTGATTCATTAACAATATCTTCAAGGTATTGTTTTTTTGTTCGTCCTTTGTAAAGAACTTCTTCTATTTCTTTTGATGCATGACCTTGTGCGTAAAATTCTCTCAAATCCTGTTCATATTGTAATTTTGCGTATTTTTTCAAAAGACTTTTTGGCGGATTTGCACTCAAATCTATTCTTCTGACTTTTCCAGATGCTGCCCATTTGTCTAGCATGTGGTTATAAGCTGTCATTACTGGAAGCTGTACACCAAGTGCTAGACATGCAGACAATGGCTGTCTTAATGCTGAATAAGCTTTTACTTTCGGGTCTTCATCCGAAAGCGGGTTAAATCTGATAAATATTGGTGCTACTGCTGCCGTACCTATTGCTGTAACTATATTGTTGAGATTCTCTCCGTTATTTGCGCCCAGATTATACAATCCTTTGAGCTCTTTTGGCATCAGCATACTCACTGCTCTGTTTACATTTCTGTCTACAACGTAGTTACCGAATGCCGGATTCGCATTTACTTTGGAATAACTGTTGTAATTTCCCTGGATTTTCATCTTTCCACCTTAAACACACTTCCATATATATTAAAATCTATAAAAATAAAA
This sequence comes from Candidatus Gastranaerophilales bacterium, assembly GCA_944326535.1. Lineage (GTDB taxonomy): Bacteria > Cyanobacteriota > Vampirovibrionia > Gastranaerophilales > Gastranaerophilaceae > Limenecus. The sequence continues at coordinate 19,887 of CALVEJ010000021.1, forward strand.
ATTGCGCATATCTTAACCAATTATTAAGTTATTTTAAGACCAATTTTTAAAGTCATGACGAATAGATGACATGATTTATTTTATATCAAAAATAAGAAAAAATCTTTAACTTATATTAAAAATTTATATTAAATAATCTTAATTTTCTTTACTATTTAGTATTTTTAAAATAGTATTATTAGTAAGTTATATTGTAAATAACCTTTCACGTAAAAAATGTATTAGATTGAAAGAGGTCAAATAAGTGGAAAATTTCGGACCGGATATCTTCGGAAGAAGAGACAATGAACAAAATTCAGATACTCCGCAATCGGCTAATGTTGCTGATATCAAAGTTATTGGTGCTGGCGGCGGCGGTGGTAATGCTGTAAACAGAATGATTAAAGCCGGATTGACAGGTGTTGACTTCTGGGCAATGAATACTGATGCTCAGGTTTTAAAAATGTCATTGGCTGAAAATAAAATCCAACTGGGCAGCAAGTTGACAGAAGGACTTGGTGCAGGCGGCGACCCGTCAGTTGGTGAAAAAGCAGCAGAAGAGACAAGAGACCAGATCGTTCAAGCACTTGATGGTGCTGATATGGTTTTTGTTACTGCTGGTATGGGCGGAGGTACCGGTACGGGTGCTGCTCCTGTTATTGCTAAAATTGCAAAGGAATTGGGCGCACTTACTATCGGTGTTGTTACAAAGCCTTTTAGCTTTGAAGGCAAAAGAAGAATGAATCAGGCTCAGCAGGGTCTTGAAAAACTTAAAGAAACAGTTGATGCTTTGATTGTTATACCTAATGACAAATTGCTCGAAGTTGTTGAAAGAAGAACAACTATGAAAGAAGCTTTTCAGGTTGTTGATGAAGTCCTGTTAAGAGGTGTCCAGGGTATTTCTGATATTATTACCGTACCAGGACTTATTAACGTTGATTTCGCAGATGTTAAGGCCGTTATGCAGTCAAGCGGTTCTGCTTTGATGGGTATTGGTAAGGGAACAGGCGAAGGCAGAGCTATGGAAGCTGCTAAACTGGCTATCAATTCACCATTACTTGAAACCTCAATCAATGGAGCATCAGGTATCATTATGAATGTAACCGGCGGCTCAGATATGACTCTGCATGAAGTTACAGAGGCTGCACAGGTTATTCATGATGCTGTTGCTGAAGATGCAATTGTTACTTTTGGCTCGGTAATTGATGACAGAATTCAGGGTGAAATTCAAATCACTGTCATTGCTACAGGCTTTGAAATGAAAACTTCTGAACAAGAAGTCAAAAAAGAAGCTAGCAGATCATTAAGCGCAGCAGATTTCTTCTCTGCTTCATTTAATACAGGTGCAGCAAATAATAATGTTCCTGCTTCTTCACAATCTGCACTGCAGCCAAAACCTGCAATTGCTCCGGCTCAAAAATCACAATCTGATTTGATGAGTATTATTGATATTCCTCCATTTTTACAGAAGTAGTAATGGTTGAAATTACATAGTATATAGCGCATAAAAGAGAAGACCTGTTATTTATAGGTCTTCTCTTTTATGCGCTTTTAGTTTAGAGTTATATTTCAGATATAAAAAAGCCTTGATTGTTTAATCAAGGCTTAAAATATTAGAATTATAATCTTTTAATGATTATACATGTTCTTTAACTTCTGCAGCGAGGTTTTTGGTATCAAGTTTGATACTTGGTCCCATTGTTGTAGTCAGGTATGCTGATTTTACATATACACCTTTTGCTACAGATGGTTTTGCTCTCAAAACAGCATCTGCAAGAGTTGTATAGTTTTTCATCAAATCTTCAAATGAGAATTTGATTTTACCAATAGGGCAGTGAATCATACCCTGTTTGTCAGCTCTGAATTCAACTTTACCAGCTTTTGCATCTTTAACAGCTTTTGCTACATCAAGAGTAACAGTACCTGTTTTGGGGTTTGGCATCAAACCTTTAGGTCCGAGGACTTTACCGAGTTTACCAAGCATACCCATACAATCAGGAGTTGCAATCAATGTATCAAATTCAAACCAGCCGCCTGCAATTTTGTCGATAACTTCTTCTGCTCCGGCTTCTTCTGCTCCCGCTGCTTTTGCTTCGTCAATTTTTGTGCCTTTTGCGATAACACAAACTCTGACGTCTTTACCCAAACCTGCAGGAAGAACAACAGTTGATCTGATTTGTTGATCTGCTCTTTTTACGTCAATACCGAGACGCATATGGCATTCAACTGTTTCATCAAATTTTACTGTAGCTTCTGAAATTTCTTTTAATTTTTTCAAAGCATCAGCTGCAGATGAAGGTTGTACAAAACCTTCGAGCATTTCTGCTGCTTTTTGTTGTCTTTTAGTTAATTTACTCATTTTTTTATCCTTTCTGTGGTGATATCGGGAATTGCCCCTTCCACTTTTTGTAATCTGATGTTATAGGGTTACTCTTCTACTGTTACACCCATAGCTCTGGCAGAACCTTTGAGCATTTTGACAGCAGCTTCCATTGTAGTTGCATTCAAATCGTTCATTTTTGTTTTTGCGATTTCTTCTAATTGTGCAACTGTGATTGTGCCCACTTTAGTTTTGTTCGGTGCTGCAGAACCTTTAGGCAGATTAATAGCCTTTTTGATTAAAACAGCAGCCGGAGGGCTTTTGATAACAAAAGAAAAACTTCTGTCTTCATATACATCAATGATTACAGGAATAATGTAACCAGCTTGTGATTCTGTTTTTGCATTAAATTGTTTGCAAAAATCCATAATGTTTACACCATGCTGACCCAAAGCTGGACCAACCGGCGGTGATGGGTTTGCTTTGCCTGCTTCAATTTGAAGCTTGATTTTTCCTACGATTTTCTTAGCCATTTTATTCTCCTTTCGTGGTCCGGCGGGAACAATTTGTTCCCTTCCACATTATTTATCTTTTATCCGGTTCCGCCTCTTAAATCAGTGTTTTTTTACTCTGCTAATTTTATAATGGCGGGTTGAGCTGTTACGGCTTAAGAGGCTTTCAATCATGAAGTCTGCTTAAGCTTTCGCTCATCTATACTTTTTGGATTTGTTTGTATTCAAGTTCTACAGGTGTCTCACGACCAAAGATAGAAACCATTGCTCTGAGTTTTGATTTATCAGGATAAACTTCTGTAATATCTCCGATAAAGTCTGCAAATGGTCCTGAAATGATTCTGACTTTGTCTCCGACTTTAACGTCAAGTTCAATTTTGGTAGTTTGAGTTTGTACTCTATGGATAATCTTTTTGATTTCAGAGTCTTTTGCCGGAATTGGTTTTTTCGAAGTGCCGACAAATTTTGTAACCCCTGCTGTATGTCTGACTACATACCAGCTGTCATCATCCATAATCATTTCAACAAGAACATATCCGGGGAATATTTTTTCTTCTCTATCTTGTTTTTTGCCGTCTTTTACTTTAGTTATAGTTTTTTGCGGAACTTCAACACGGAAGATTTTATCACCCATGTTCATGTATTCGATACGTTTTTCAAGGTTAACTTTTACCTTGTTTTCATATCCTGAATATGTGTGAACAATATACCATTTTTTTTGCGGTTCTTTGTTGTGTGAAGCCTGGATATCTGCTTTTAATTTTGCATCTTTTTCTTCAACAATTTGATGTTTTTCATTTTCAAAAACATTGATATCGTTTTGTGCTTCATTTGTCTGGAGTTCTTCGTTCATTTCTTCTGTCATTATATTAATTCCTGCTTATTTATAATAAATCTTTTGTAACAACTGACTATTTCAAATGCATAGCCTTGAATATCAGGTCAAAAATTGTATCCAGAGCCAGAACGCCGATTGTAAATATAGCTGTAATGATAATAACGTATACAGTTTCTACAATAACCTGCTGTTTTCCCGGCCAGGTAATTTTGCCCCATTCAAGTTTTACACTTTTAAAGTAAGCTTTTGCGGCTTCTTTAAAATCAATATTTTCATTAGTCTGGTTAGCCATTTTTTCCTCTTATTACTTAAATCGCGCCCTGAAGGACTCGAACCCTCGACATCCGGTTTTGGAGACCGACGTTCTACCAACTGAACTAAGGACGCTCTTTAATTAATATTAAATTGCGTAATTAGTAAAGTTATTTTGTTTCTTTGTGAACTGTGTGTTTATTGCATCTGGGGCAATGTTTTTTGAGTTCCATTCTTTCTTTAAGAGTCTTTTTGTTTTTAGTAGTTGTATAGTTTCTTTCTTTGCATTCTTCACAAGCAAGAACAACCATTTTATCTACTTTTCCTTTGATTCCCATTTTTTTACCTTCTTATCTAGTTTTACTTATAAATTTTTTCAAGCAAGATTTATAGAATGCGACTTTCCCCTCATTCTATTAATCCCTTTGTTTTTTTAGTTGTAATACTATATTACAATAAACATAAAATTTTCAAAGCATTTATTTATTATTTTTCAGAAAAGTTACAATAAATGCTCATCCAGCATAAAAAAGTAGTTTTGCGGGGATGCGGCAATACTTCTTTTTGACAAATAATCCACCCCGAGAGAAGAAGCTATAAATGCTATATTATAAGTTGCTGATATCAAAACAACCGGTGTTTTTTTATATTCATCTATATCTTTAACATTTTTGACAAACCACTCTCCTGCAAATTCAGGTAAAAATTCTGTTTCCATTTGCAAATCCGACAAAATTAAGTCATACGGTTTTTCTTTGTGTTTTTCTGCAATATCCAGAGCTTCTCTTGCGGATGATGCGATATCAAATTCGATAGTATATTTTGAATAATTTCTCAGCTCAGCTGCATGAAACTTCTGCCATTGCGGGCTGTCTTCCGCTATTAAAATTCTTTTTACAGTTTTGCTCATATTTTAATTATACAAAAATTCATTATATCGGGTAAGTATATTTAATTATTCTGTGTAATTAAACACGTGTTAATATCTGCAATGATGTTTTGTGTATATATTTGGCAGACGACTATGGATTTATTAATCTCTTTAAAAAAACTTATAGACAGAATTAATGAAATTAATATAAAGTCAAAAAATATGTCAAAAGAAAGACGTTATTCTTCAAATCCCTTTGCTTTCACCCAGAATAAAACATATGTCTGGGTTGATAGAGTAAAGGATTTTAATAAATGCAGCTGGTTTTCTAAAGGCTTTTTTAAACCGAAAGATAAGTAAACTAACAGGTTAATCTGTTCATCAAGCTTTCAAATTCGGGAAAGGAAATATTTACCCATTGAAAATCATTGATAACAATAGGTTCTTGGCTTATTAGTCCCGCAACGTAAAGACTCATTGCCAGTCTGTGATCGTGATAGCATTCAACATCTGTTCCGCCTTTTAGCTGCTGTTTTCCTTCTATAACAAATCCATCAGGTGTTTCTTCTATTTGTGCGCCAAGTTTTTGTAATTCCGATACCAGGCATTTTATTCTGTCCGATTCTTTGTTTCTGAGATCTTGCGCATTTTTTACCACTGTTTTTCCCTCAGCTTGTGTCGCCAGAACAGCAATTACCGGAAGCTCATCTATCAATCTTGGAATAATTTCACCTTCAATTGTAGTTCCTGTTAAGTCGGAATATGTGATTTTTATGTCCCCTGCTTCTTCGTTGCAAATTTTATCGCTGTTGAGTATTTCTATATCTGCGCCCATTTTCTGCATAACATCGATTATTCCTGTTCTGGTATGATTTAAACCCACATTCTTTATGATTATTTCAGAGTTCGGAACAATTGCTGCCGCTGCCATAAAAAACGCTGCAGAAGAAATATCTCCGCATATTTTTATATTTCTTGGCACAAGTGTTGATTTTTTAATTTTTGTTGTATTTTTGTCAGTTGTTATATCTGCCCCAAAGTATTTTAACATCCGTTCCGTGTGATCTCTGGATATATGAGGCTCTGTAACTTTCGTTTCACCGTATGTATTTAGTCCTGCCAGTAAAATACAAGATTTTACCTGTGCAGAGGCAATTGGCAGTTTGTAATCTATCGGGAATAATTCTCTCCCTTGAATAAACAGCGGGGCTCTGTAGTGGTCGTGTTTGATTTTTGCTCCCATTAGCTCAAGAGGAGTAATAATCCTTTTCATTGGTCTTTTTGACAGGCTTTCATCCCCAAAGAGCTTCGCTTCAATATTTCTTGATGCAATTATTCCAGAAAAAAGTCTCATAGATGTTCCGGAATTACCGCAATCAAGATTATAGCTTGTGTTTTTGAAAGCATTTTTGGCGTTTATTTTTATATGTTTTTCTTCTATAAATTCAACTTCACACCCAAGAGTTCTTATTATATTTAATGTGCTCAGGCAGTCAGCTCCGGTTGAAAAGTTTTCTACTTCAACACATCCGTTTGTCAATGCTGCAAACATTGCACTCCTGTGGCTTATGGATTTGTCAGGAGGAATAACAATCGATCCTTTTAAGGATAGAGCTTTTGATACTTTTTTATTTGGCATTATATTATATCTTTGTAAGATTCAACATTTGTAAGCATATCATAGTTGAGCTCATTTTCATTGTCTGCAATTACTGCAGTAACAACAGCATCAGATGTAATATTGAGCATTGTTCTGAACATATCAACAATTCTGTCCACAGCGAAGAGGAATGCAAATCCTTCTACCATCTGTGTCGGAGTAAGTCCCAATCCGTTCAAAACAAGGGCAATAGTAATAATACCGCCACCTGGGATACCTGCGCATGTGCTGGATGCTACAATTGCCAATACTGCTATTTGTAATAGCTGCAGCGGGTCAACAGTAATTCCGTATGCTTGTGTTAAAAATAGTACAGCAATTACTTGAAACATAGCTGTGGCATCAAAATTTAGCGTTACGCCAAGGGGAAGTACAAAACTGCAAACTTTATGAGATATTCCTCTTTTTTCGCAGCAGGCAATTACAAGCGGTAATGTAGCAGAACTGCTGGCTGTTCCAAAAGCAACCATCATTGCTTCTGCAATTGAGGCAAAGAAGAGTTTTATAGGAACTTTTGAAAAAACTTTCATTATTATCGGATATACAACAAAAAGCTGTAATGCGAATCCTATAAGTATGGCAAGGAAATATTTTGTTATGCTTGAAAATATTGATAATCCAAAAGAAGAAATTGCTGTAGCTGTCAAAGCAAATATACCGGGTGCGGCAAGGTACATAATGCCGTCCGTTACTTTCATTGTTGCCGCAAAAACCGATTCGAAGAATGAAACAACAGGTCTGTTTATTTCACCCACTTTTGCAAGTGCAATCGCAAATATCATAATAAATATGATGATAGGAATCATTTCTCCCTTTGAAAGTGCTTCCATCGGATTTGCCGGAATAAGGTTTAGGAACAACTCTGACAAATGACCTTTTTGATCAGCAATTGCCTGGCTGACAATCTGTTGTGTTTCAACAGCGGATTCCTGACTTATAAATGACTGAACACCTTCACCGGGATGTATTGCCAGTGCAAGGGTTGTGCCTATAACAACAGCTGCTATTGATATAATTGAATAGTATATCACCATTTTTATACCGAAGGCTCCCAGCTGTTTGTTGTCACCGATACTTGATATACCTATGACGATTGCGCTAAAGACCAACGGAATAATAATCATTTGTATAAGTCTGATAAAAGCCTGTCCTATAAAATTGAGGACTGTATAAATTACGTTGTAAATAGTCGATGACTCATGAGTCATATGGAATGCGTGCATCGCAATGCCGAGAATAATACCGGCAATCAGCCCCAGAAAAATATGTCCGTTTCGCTTGATACCCAGACCGAGCGCAATTAAAATTTGCATATGTAATTTCATACAATATCCTCTCTTAAAAATCAGATTATATTTCAGATAAGTATTGTTATTTTACTATTTTTTACAAGACATGACAACAATTTATATGTATGAAATTCTTTAAAAGACTGTTATTGTTTTATATTTTTTCTTGCCAGTAAATGTATATCAACGAGTTTTTCTGCATATTTTTTGCATTTTTCGCTGCTGTATCTTACAGGAGAAATATCTATTCCCCCTCTTCTTGTGTATAGTATGCAGACAAAAAGACTGTCACCTTTGTTCAATAGGTCATACAATCTTTTGTATACCATTTCACAGCATTCTTCATGAAAATGATATTCACACCGAAATGAACAAAGATATTTTATCAGGCTTTCTTCTTTAATATGATTATTGGATTTATAGTAAATATAAACATCTCCAAAGTCAGGCTGATGTGTTACCCTGCAGTTTGAACGCAAAGAGTCAAAAAACAGTTTATAGGATTTCTTTTTTTGTAATTTTTCTGTTTCGAGGATTTTCGGTGTCTCTTTAAAATGTTCTATTTCTATTTTTTTTACATCTGCAAAATCTAGTATATTTTCAAAATCATTAAAAATTTCTGTTCTTTTCGTGTTATTATCCAAAAAATTTATGGTTACATTTGTTTGTAATGCTTTGCTCAAGTCTTTTTCTATAATTTTTTTGCATATATCAAGACATTCGCTGATATTTTTTCCAAAACGGGACATATTAAATGAGTTTAAATACAGTTTCAGAGACTTTGATTCAACAAGATATTTGCTGTCGCAGCTGTATTTCATTTTCATAAGCCTTGTTACCGGCAGTCCGTTTTCCGTTAGTGCGGAAAATTCGTATGCATGCCAGATATCACATCCTGCAAACGGCAGATTATTCTCATCTATTTTGTACTGTTTTCTGTTCTCATATCGGGGAATGGCGACAA
>CALVEJ010000022.1 GCA_944326535.1 Candidatus Gastranaerophilales bacterium
AGCTGACTAAATGTCAGGTTTGTTGAGAGGTAGAACCCCGAATTTTCGAAGAAAATTTGCGGTTCGAATCCCTAAAACAAAAAAACTTCCCGAAGGAAGTCTTTAAATATTTGGGCCCGGAGACTCTGCCGAAACAAAGCTGACTAAATGTCAGGTTTGTTGAGAGGTAGAACCCCGAATTTTCGAAGAAAATTTGCGGTTCGAATCCCTAAAATAAAAAAACTTCCCGAAGGAAGTCTTTAAATATTTGGGCCCGGAGGGATTCGAACCCACGACCAAGGGATTATGAGTCCCCTGCGCTACCGCTGCGCCACAGGCCCGTGGCGATAATCTATTCAATTGTCTGACCCGGACTGCGCTCCCTACCTCTCATTCAAAGTGACATTTAGTCACTTTGCTCTCGGCAGAGTGCCACAGGCCCGTGGCGATTTATTTAATTTATACAGGCTCTGCGCTTTGCAACGAGACCTATACTCTTACTCGACAACTGTATTTATAACAGTTAGACAAGAAACTTACGTAAATGATTTATAATTTTCTCCTCTGCAAAGTATTAAAAATCATCTTGCTACGTAAAGTATATAAATAAATTACCATCGACAAACATGACGGTCAAGTAGTTATTTTTCTTCATCAATTTCTGACTTCTTAATTGAGTTGTCAGAAGAAAAAATCTCATCCAATGCCATTAATTTAGAATAATTATCCGTAGTATTTCTAACGGCTGCATTTGACTCATCTTTTAATCTAATCAAAGCAGCAACAGCTATAGCAGGTGCTGCCAGAAAAGCTACTGCTTTAGATGCCGCACTGTGATATGGATGTTTCGCCAAGAAATTATCAAAAGTTTGAACCATTTTTTTATTAACAAAATTATTGTTCAAAGCTGATTTTATAGGCTTTTTCAAAGCAGCCAATTTATCTTTTACTTTTAGAAAATTAGCTTTTACGATATTACTAATTTTCAAACCCGCATTATTTACAAGAGTCAGCCCGCCCAGCAACGCAGCAAAATCAATACCAAAAGACAATACTGGATATTTTTTGTCAAATCTATCAAGTTTTTCAGCCTTATTATTTACCGCTTTTTTTATGCCAAAAACAGCAAAAGCAGTTGCAAAAGCGACACCCCATTTACCCAAAATCGATGCTGATTTTGCAATTTTCGACGACAAAGGACCATTTTGTACCGCTGCACCAAGAACAGAATCAACAACAGGCACAGCAATCAAAACGGTTTTTGCTGTCTTTTTTGAAACATCAGCTAATCTTTGAAAAGGCTGTTCGGATGCAATATTAAACAATTCATCATCGTGGTATTTTTTTTGCAAATTCGGCTCAATTCCCTGAGCACCTTTAAACGATAATGTATTTACTGAGTTGACTGGCATGCTTATTTTATCCTTTGCAACTTGAGGTATTTATTATACTACATAAATAAAATTTTGTTTACACAAATTTTTTGTGTTACTTAATAAAATTATGAAAAAATTTTTAATAAAAACACATGGATGCAAATCCAATCAACTAGAGTCAGAAGTAATAAAAGAAAAAATGACAGCAGCCGGATATCTAGAAACAACAAATCCGGTTGAAGCCGACATTTTTATATTAAACTCATGCTCAGTCACAGAAAATGCGGACAACGAAGCACTGAGGACAATAAGACATATAAAAAACAAGCATAAAAACATTTACACCGTTCTAACCGGATGCAGTGCACAGCTGAATTATGAAAAAATAAAAGAACTGGGATTGGTTGATTTAATTCTCGGCAACAATGATAAATTTGAAATTGTCTCCGCATTGAAACGACAAGAAAATATTGTGAATGACATATTTGAAACAAAAAGTTTTAACAATCAAACAATACACAACTATTTTAAAACAAGGGGATACGTAAAAATACAAGACGGCTGCAACAATTACTGCAGCTATTGCACAATCCCCTTGGCAAGAGGAAAAAGCAGAAGCAATTCAGAAAAGAACATCCTGGAACAGATTAAAATATACACGGATTCCGGAATTAAAGAAATTGTTCTGACAGGTATTCATATAGGTCAATGGGGCATGGATTTTAATGATAACAGAGAGCTTCTTAATCTGCTGGAAAAAATTGAAGAAACAGATATCATCCGCTACAGACTGGGTTCTCTCAATACAATTGAAGTTAACGACAGATTGCTTGATTTTCTTTCACAGTCTCAAAAATTTTGCCCTCATTTTCATATGTCACTGCAATCATTGAACGACAAAACACTTTCTTCAATGAACAGACACTATAGCGCTAAAAGCTGCCTTGAACTTATGGAAAAAATAGATGATATTTTTAACAAGCCATTCATCGGCAGTGACATAATTGTCGGATTTCCCGGTGAATCAGAAGCCGACTTTGACGTCACATACAACAATGCATTAATATCAAAGTTATCAAACATACATGTATTTCCGTATTCCGTAAGAAACAATACAAAAGCAGCACAAATGGATGGACAGATTTCATTCATAGAAAAACAAAAACGTGCAGATATACTGCACAAACTTGCTCAAAAAAAATATAATGATTTTATTAATAAAAATATAGGCACAACTTCACAGCTCCTTGTAGAAAAAAGACCTGATAAAAAGACAGGATGCTTAAAAGGAGTAACAAAAAATTATTTGACTGTGTATTTAGAAGAAAAAGATTTGAATTTGTGCAATACAATTCAAAATATAAAAATTTTGTCACTTGATGACAACAAAAAGCTATTAGCAAAAATTCTTTAAAATTCTGCATCCAATTATGTTTTGTAATATAATTTTGGCATGAAATTGAAAGTATTACTTGTCCAAAACAGCGCAATAATCGGAAATAAAAAAGCCACATTCAACAATGTGGACACACTCTTGGAAAAATACAAAGACAAACACCCGGATTTAATAATTTTTCCTGAAGTATGGTCTATAGGCTGGTATTGCAAAAATTTTCAAAAAGAAGCAGAAGATGTTTTGAATGGAGAAACAATATCATTTTTGAAAAACGTAGCTATAAATTTTAACTCAAATGTTATCGGCGGTACATTCATAACAAAGCAGAATAGCTGTTACAAAAACACATGTCCTGTTATAGACAAAAGGGGAAAATTAATAGACACATATGACAAAATGCATCTATTTTCTCATAAAGGCTCCGAAGAAAATAAGTTTGTTACTACCGGCGATAAACTAAAAATTATTAACATAGGTCAAACCAAAATAGGTCTCTCTATCTGTTACGATATACGGTTTCCGGAACTTTTTCGGGAATATTCAAAAAACGGAATAGAAATATTTATTAACATGGCAGCATGGTCGTATAAAAAGCCCGAACACTGGCAAATTATGCATCAGGCAAGAGCAATTGAAAACCAATGCTATATGATTACAGTTGACCAGACAGGAAAAATAGAAGATGATGAATATAATCTCGGTCACTCAATGATTATTGACCCATGGGGGAAAATAGAGGCAATGCTCCAGTCAGAAGAAGACTGCCTGTTTCATAAAATTGATACACAAAAAGTAAAGAATCTCAGAAAAAATTTCCCTCTGCTATACGACAGACGAGACAAAGATATAAAGTATTTTAACTATCAGGAGATAAAATTAAATGAATAAAATCAAATTTTTTGTGTTAGTGCTTGCTTTAGTTTTAATAAACAGCACTGCGAACGCTGCAAATCTTGACAGTTTAATTCAAAAATCAAAATTAAACAAAACATCAACCATTGCAGTATCCGTAAAAGATGCAAAATCAGGTAGGGTTGTTTATGAATACAATCAAAACAAACTTATGAACCCGGCTTCTGTACAGAAAATATTTACAATGTACAGCGCATACAATGAACTGGGTGCGGATTATGTATTTAAAACAACTGCTTATATTGATAAAAAAAGAAATTTATATGTAAAGCTTAGTGCTGACCCGACACTGACAAAAGGTTCTCTTGTAACCCTCTTAAAACTGGTAAAAGAAAAATGTAACAAACCGATTGAAGATATTGTTCTTGATACATCTGTTATTGATAATAAACAATGGGGCACAGGATGGATGTGGGATGATGACACAAATCCATTGCTCCCAAAAGTCTCACCTCTTTCCGTAAATGAAAATAAAATAGAAATATCAATAGCACCAAGTAAAAACGGTGCGACAACTGAAGTAAAAAACAAAAGTTCATATAACATGAATTTTGTTAACATGACAAAAAAAGGCAACAGTAACTCAGTTACCTTTGAGAGAATGCCATGGATTACTTCAGATTTAACTTATATAACAGGAACGCTGAATAGTCCGATGAAGACATATCTTCCTGTATCATCAACAGAAAGATATTTTATAAGCGAATTCAATTCAGCTTTAGCAAGTGCGGGTATAAAACACAGCGGCGCATTCAAAATGGCACCAATACCTTCTGATGTTACCAAAATAGCTGAAATATCAAGTGTGCCACTAAGTGAAATTGTCAGCACTACATTAAAAAACAGCAACAATTTCTACTCAGAAATGATTTTTAAAGTTGCAGGAGGTCATTACACAAAAGCAAAGGGCTCAACGGATGGAGCTATTCAAATGTTTGAAAAGACCTTCTCTGACATAAAACCAGATAATCACATTATTGCAGATGCCTGCGGAATATCAAGAAACAACCTTATGTCCGTTGACTGGATAACAAATGCACTTGATAAAATATATAGTGACGACAATTTTGAAAATTTTGTTCAGCTGCTGCCAAAGCCGATTGAAGGAACACTTTCAAACAGACTCCTTAATATTTCACTGAAATTACGGGCAAAAACCGGTACAGCAAGCGGAATAAGTTCTATAGCGGGCTATATTGACACAAAATCGGGTAAAAAATACAGCTTTGCACTCCTCATACAAAATCATAATACAGATATTGTAGAAGTTAAAAAGTTTGAAGATTCACTGATTAATGAAATCTATAAAATGTGATAAATTAAAATATTTTAGACCATATATATTAGGTATTTTTTAAAAAAGTATAATATAATATAAAATATCTGATTGACTTATGGTGAAGTATAATTAAAAAGTAATTAGTAAAGGATATAGAGGTATGAAATTAAGAAAACTTTTTGTAGGGATAGCTTTATTTATATTTGTATCAATGCAGACTGCATGTTTTGCACAGTCGGTTTCTGATTCTGATATAAGGAACATTACTTCAAAATACAGAGCAAAAAATTATTTGGGATGTGTTCAAGCATCAGAAAAAATACTGGAATCTAATCCATCAAATATATATGCACTCTATTATAAGGGTATATCTTACATGCAGCTTGGGCTGAAAACTGAAGCAGTAAAAGCTTTTAATGATGTTGTATCGTTGAATTCCAACAAAACAATTGTTGAATACGCAACAAGAGGTCTTGCATGCTTAAATAATTCAGTAGATTGTGCAAAATATGCAGAAACAACAAATGATTTGGAAAACTTTATTAAATCAAATAAATTCTATGACAAATCTGTTCAAGCAGAAGTAAATGTTCGCAAGCTTGACAGGATCAAAGAAAATATCAATGATGAACTTGGACCAAATTCTAACAAAAAGTCAGAAATGCCTTCAAATGACGAGATTGCAAATGCTGTAAAAACACTTGCAAAAGTCGGTGTAAATCCGATGGCGGGTTTTAATTCAGGTATGATGACTAATCCTGATTTGATGCAAATGAACATGCTCTTGGGAAACAATAATACTAATAATGGAATGAGCAATATGCTTCCTTATCTTCTGATGGGACAAAATAACGGACAAAACCTGTCTCCTGAGTTGATTCAATCTATGATGATGTCTCAAATGCAGATGTATTAATAAAATTATTTTTTAGTTGCCGGGGAGAATATGAATATAATTACAGAAAAATTTGGTGAAATACAGATTGATGAAAATCTGATTTTTGATTTTGTAGAACCTATAATTGGTTATGACAATCTAAAAAAATATGTTCTGGTTGAACATTCGGAAAATTCAGCTTTTAAATGGCTTCAATCAATTGAAGATGCTAGTTTGGCTTTTCCTGTGACGTCTCCTGCGTATTTTGACATAGATTATCAATTTGAAATACCAACTGACAAAGCTGAAAAACTCGGGTTAAACTCAGTTGAATCACTAATTTCTTTAAATATAGTTACAATACCTGCCGGTAATCCAAGAAAAGCAACGATAAATCTTCTTGCACCGATAATTATTAATGCAGCAAATAAAAAAGGAATGCAGCTTATACTGTCTAATTCAAACTATCCTGTAAAGGAACCGCTTATAAAAGAGTGAATATTGACAGAGACTTTGGAAAATAAGGGATAGGAGAATAGAATGCTTGTACTTGCAAGAAAAATAGGCGAAAAAATAATAGTAAACGATAATATTGAAATCATTGTTCTCGATTCAAACCAGAATACCGTCCGAATCGGGATAAATGCGCCTCATAATGTTTCTGTATACAGAGAAGAGCTATATAAAGAAATCAAATCTGCAAACAAAGACAGTATAAAAGCTTCTGAAAATTCCATGGAAGAGCTTCACAATCTTCTTAAGGACCAAAAAAATTCTTTCACAAATGCAAATTATGATGTTTTTACAAACAAGTTGAAACACTAGTTTATGAAATACAAAGATCTGCTTACAGAATTTTACGTCAATAAAAATTATGATGCATTAAAAGATATTTTATCATCAACTTCATCAAGTATTGAGATTGAATACCTTGCAAGAATCTACCAGAAGGAACAAAATTACAAAAAAGCTGCTGAAATATACAAAAATCTCGGAAAACTTTATGAATACGGCAGATGTGAATTGCTGCAAGGAAATCTGGAGAATACAAAGCAAATCTGGTCTCAGATAAAAGAAGAAAGTCCGGCAACTCTCTGGGGTAAGTCGCTATTGGAATTTATAAATCTATATGTAATACATGTGCCGACTTTTTTTCAAATACGTGCTTTTTTAGAAGTAGATCTGGATGCTTTGCTAAAGTCAAAGCTTATAACATATTGTGAAAATATTGTGAACGGCGCACATCTTTTTATGCAAAATAATCAGGAAAGCTACAAGTTTATCGGAAGAGTTTTTGTAAATAACAGCTATTTTGAACTGGCAGAGCTGTTTTTACAAAAAGCAAAAGATGTTTGTTATGTTGACCCTGAAGTGCATCTTATGCTGGCAAAATGTGAACTTCAAAAACAGAATATACCACGCGCCATAGAATACTTAAAAATCAGTCTTGAAAAAGGTTACGGTTACTTCCCTGCAAAAAAAATGCTGGAACAACTGGAAAATATAAAATAAAGAAAAAATAAATATGTTGAAACAAATGTATGTTATGAGGTAAAATAAACTCAAATAGGTGTAATTTTACTCAGACATCTAAAAATATACGGACAACAGGAGTTATTAGTAAATGTTTGAACGTTTTACAGAAAAAGCGATAAAAGTAATCATGCTCGCACAAGAAGAAGCGAGAAGATTAGGACATAACTTTGTCGGCACAGAACAGGTTTTGCTCGGTTTGATCGGTGAAGGAACCGGTGTTGCTTCAAAAACACTTAAATCAATGGGCATAACGCTAAAAGATGCACGTGCTGAAGTTGAAAAAATTATAGGCAGGGGGTCAGGATTTGTTGCAGTAGAAATCCCCTTCACACCTAGAGCAAAAAGAGTTCTCGAATTATCCTGGGATGAAGCAAGACAGTTGGGACATAACTATATAGGTACTGAACACCTTCTTTTGGGTCTTATCAGAGAAGGTGAAGGTGTTGCTGCACGTGTTCTGGAAAATCTCGGTGTAGATTTAAACAAACTTAGAAGCAATATAATAAAAATGCTGGGAGAATCAAAACCTACAGCACAAACTGCTACTGCAGGCACGGCATCAGGTGGAAAGACAAAAACCCCTTCTCTTGATGAATTTGGTACTGATCTGACACTTGCAGCACAAGAACAAAGACTGGATCCGGTTGTAGGCAGAGAGCAGGAAATTGAACGTGTAATACAGATTCTTGCAAGAAGAACAAAAAACAACCCTGTCTTAATCGGTGAACCCGGCGTTGGTAAAACGGCAGTAGCAGAAGGTCTGGCAATCAGAATTGTAAACTCTGATGTACCGGATATTCTCGAAGGCAAAAAAATTATTCAGCTTGATATGGGCTTGCTTGTTGCAGGTACAAAATACAGAGGCGAATTTGAAGAACGTCTTAAAAAGATTATGGATGAAATAAGACAGGCCGGCAACGTAATTCTTGTAATAGATGAAATGCATACACTTATCGGTGCAGGTGCTGCAGAAGGTGCTATCGATGCAGCAAACATCCTGAAACCGGCTTTATCCAGAGGTGAAATTCAAGTAATAGGTGCAACTACACTTGATGAATACAGAAAATATGTAGAAAAAGATGCTGCACTTGAAAGAAGATTCCAGCCTGTAATTATTGACGAGCCGTCTGTGGATGAGTCAATAGAAATTATCAGAGGGCTGAAATCAAAATATGAAGAGCACCATAGATTGACAATCTCTGATGAAGCTATTATTGCAGCTGTATCATTATCTGATAAATATATTACAGACAGATTTTTACCGGACAAAGCAATTGATATTATTGACGAAGCAAGCTCAAAAGTCCGCTTAAACGTTAGTTCTTTGCCTCCAGAAGGAAAAGAAATAGAAAAAGAACTAAAAAGCATTATTAAACAAAAAGAAGATGCTATCAGAAATCAGGAATTTGAACTTGCATCCAACTTAAGAGATAAAGAAGCTGATTTGAAAGAAAAAATCAGAGAAATGTCTCAACAATGGAAAGAAGCACACGATGCAAATAAACCTGTTGTTACACCTGAACATGTTGCTGAAGTTGTCAGCACAATGACAGGAATACCTACAACCAAAATTACAGAAAAAGAATCGGAAAGGCTGCTCAAACTGGAAGAAACTCTCCACAACAGAGTAATCGGACAGGATCAGGCGGTTGTCTCCCTTGCAAAGGCAATAAGACGTGCAAGAGTAGGTTTAAAAGCACCTAACAGACCAATAGGAAGCTTTATTTTTGCGGGTCCTACGGGTGTTGGTAAAACAGAACTTGCCAAAGCCCTTGCTGAAGCTGTATTTGGTTCGGAAGACAATATGATTAGAGTAGATATGTCAGAATTTATGGAAAAACATTCTACAGCAAAACTTATCGGCTCTCCTCCGGGTTATGTCGGTTATGACGACGGAGGTCATTTGACAGAAACAATACGTAAAAAACCTTATTCTGTTATTCTATTTGATGAAATTGAAAAAGCACATCCGGATGTGTTTAATATAATGCTTCAAATACTTGATGACGGTCGTTTGACTGATGCTAAAGGAAGACACATAAACTTCAAAAATACAATCATCATCATGACTAGTAACGTTGGTGCAAGTATGATTACAACAACATCAAAACTTGGCTTCTCTGTTTCCGATGATGAGTCAAAAGACAAATACGAACATCTCAAAGATACTGTTATGGAAGAAATGAAAAAGGCGTTCAGACCTGAATTTCTTAACAGAATTGATGATATTATCGTATTCTCCCACCTTAGCAAACCCGAAATCAGAGAAATTGTTGATCTTATGTTTAAAGACCTTGTTAAACGTATACAGTCACATGACTTTACAATTGAGGTTTCTGACGAAGTCAAAGATTATCTTGCTGATGAAGGATATTCAGAGGCATACGGAGCAAGACCTCTTAGAAGAGTTATTCAAAAGAAAATTGAAGATACTCTGGCTGAAGAAATTCTTAACGGCAAATATGTTGCAGGAGATGTGATATCTGCAAAACTTGAAGACAAAAAGATTGTCTTTGAAAAAGTCGGAAACAAAGAACATACCGAAACTGCAAAGTAGCAGAAAATCACAAATTAAATATAAACAAGAGAAAAGCGGAAAATATCCGCTTTTCTCTTTATTCCGTCAAATATGATTACATCACTTTTAAAGCCATCAGCAAGCCCGCAGGCAAGTCCAAAACCTGAGACTGGTATCTAGTATCATTTTTTATTTCATCAAGGAAATTCGAGACCTTAGCAGCGTGAGAAACGACATTATCAGCAAGTATTATAGATCCTTTTTGTAATTTGTCTTTAAAGGTATCAAAATACTGTATATATTCTGATTTATTTGCATCTATAAATATCATATCAGGTATAAAATCCAAATCCGAAATTATATCTAGAGCTCTTCCCTGTCTGAATGTAACAAAGTCGGATAATCCGGCTTTTTCAATATTCTCCCGAGCAATACTCTGGCGTTTTTCGTAAAATTCTATTGTATTAAGGTGACCGCCCACACCCGCATCTT
This sequence comes from Candidatus Gastranaerophilales bacterium, assembly GCA_944326535.1. Lineage (GTDB taxonomy): Bacteria > Cyanobacteriota > Vampirovibrionia > Gastranaerophilales > Gastranaerophilaceae > Limenecus. The sequence goes on from CALVEJ010000022.1 coordinate 10,366, forward strand.
TTAAAGCATCCGCAATCCATAGCGTTGAATATCCGTTAGATGTACCTATCTCAAGCACATTTTTAACCTTTGAAATTTTTATGAGCATACTGATGAATTCGGCTGTTTGGTGAGAAATATTCCAAAATTCATGCTGTGTTTTTTCAAGTTCATCAGATATATTTGAAGCTATGGTATTCATTATTACTATTTTATACTCTTACTGATTAACTGCAAATCATTGATATAAACATTTGTGTTAACCGTCTGAACTATAGAATTTTTGTTTATATCATAAATATAATACTTCTTTTCAGAAATATTTGTTATTAAAAACATATCAGATCCGGGAATCATCACTAACTTTTTCAAAAAGCCTTTCCCGGAGAAAGTCATAGCCTTTTCAAAGGAGAAATCCTCCAAATTAAAAATATCCAATTCCTGAGCAGCACACAATATATAGAGCTTATTGTTCAGAAGAACCATATCAACTGGCTTTTGACCGACTTCTTGTTTGTAGATAATATCCTTTATCTCTGTATCAATAACCTGAAGCTCATTCAATGTTCTTGATATCAAATAAATGTTGTTATCTCTTATTGCAAGCTTTGACACATTAGATGCGTTATATACGTATCTGTTTAAATATGTCTCATCAAGGGCAAGAGTATAAATATCACCCGTGTTTTTATCCTGATACACTATTGCTTTATCGTTAGCTGATATAGCAATATTTTTGGGATAACCTTTAATTTTAATCTTTTCAAGAAGTGACATTGATTTTAAATCAATTACAAAAATTGCCTGATCATCGCTGACAGCAACATATGCCTTTGATTTATCCGAATTTAGGATAACTTCCGACGGTTGAGAAGAAAGATCAATTTTTTTTGCAAGCACTTCTTGTTTTATATCAGCAACATCAATATACGTTTTTCCGGCAGAAGCGACAAGAATATACTTGTCATCACATACAGGCTGTATAAATTTTGGCAGATTTTCAAGGTTTAGAGTAAATTTTGGCACAGTAGAGTCAGAAGGCAGTACGCTCAATACTTTTGAATCAAGCGTTGTGACAAGCATTGTTTTACCCACCATATAAGGGACGGGTACAATCGTTGTATTAGCAGAACTGTTAGCTGTTTTCTTTGTATCTTTAAATATTTCATTTACTCTTGACGACTTTGTTGCAATTTTTAAATCACCCATCATAATCTGCAAATCATCAGGAATTACGAGCCCTGGAGGAACAAGCATATCCTGAGGAAATATACCTGTTTTTACAACAAACGGAATGTTTTTTGAATCCGTAATAGTTGTTTTGCCGTCCTTTGTTTTTACCACTTTTAACAGAGCAAAATTAGAATCAAACAAAACAACATCGGGCAGCTGTGCAAGTTTCTTTCCAGCAGGAACTGTAATTAAAACAGCGCCCTTTGCATTCCTTTTTGGATTGGAAGGCAAAACAGGGAGATAAACTGTACCGTTAGGAAGGGAAATCAACCCATCAAAACGAACCGACGCATTAGGAAGCTCCTTTTTTATAGTATCCAGTATATTAGCCGGCAATGTAGTTGAAAATGCAGCTTGAGCACCAAAGAAAAATGCCATTAAAAATATTAGTAAAAATCTAAATCCGCCGATGTGCCTGTTCATTAATAAATCCCATTTTGTCTTAATTGTGAATTGCATTTTTGAATTTGTCTATAAATTTTTCATTAGGTTTTTTATTTTCAGACAATTCAAAAAGTTTTTTATACAATCTCTTTTCTTCCTCATTCAGTGATTTTGGAGCTTTGTATTTTATGACAACCAGATGATCGCCTCTTTTTTCAGGATGACCAAGATATGGAATACCTGCATTTTTTATAGTAAGTATTTTACCATATTCAATACCTGAAGGTACAGAAAGTTCTTTTTCACCATGAATTGTATTAACAAGAACAGTATCACCCAAAACAGCCTGAGGAAGAGAAATATTCAACTCTGAGTATACGTTAAATCCCTCTCGTTTAAACTCTTTATGCGGTTTAACATACATAACGATATACAAATCACCGCTTGAGCCGCCATTCTTTCCTGCATCACCCTCTTTAGCCACTCTTATTTTGGCATTATTGTCAACACCTGCAGGAATTTTGACTTTTATCGTTTTTTCAACCTCAACACGACCCTCACCTCCGCATTTTTTGCAAGGAGAATTTATAACCTGTCCTTTACCTCCGCATTTCGGACAGGTTGTTACCTGTTGAATGCTGCCGAGAATTGTTTTTGTCAATCTCACAACACGACCTTGTCCGTTGCATTCCGGGCATACGACAGGCTTTGTACCGGGTTCTGCACCTGTACCATAACAGTCTTTACACATTTCCAGGTGGTCAATTTTTATTTCTTTTTCAACACCGAAAGCTGCTTCTTCGAAGTCCAGTTCAATGTCCAATCTTAAATCATGACCTCTCTGCGGTGCATTTGGGTCGACAGATGGTCCGGAAGAAAAACCGCCCATACCGCCAAAAAATGACTCGAATATGTCATTTATATCACCAAAACCAAAATCAAAAGGTCCTGAAGTACTATATCCGGCATTTGAAAGTCCCTCTTCACCATACCTGTCATAAAGAGAGCGTTTTTCTTCATTAGAAAGGGTTTCATAAGCTTTTCCAAGCTCTTTAAATTTCTCTTCGGCATCAGGAGCTTTGTTTACATCCGGATGCAATTCTCTCGCTTTTTTTCTGAATGCGCTTTTTATTTCAGCTTGTGTCGCATCTTTGCTTACACCTAATATCTCATAATAATTTGTTGTCATAATTCTCTCTACTCGGCAACTGCTACATTAACAAGTGACGGTCTGAGAACCTTGTCACCCAATTTATATCCCTTTTGCAATTCAGCAATAATTGTGTTCTCCGGATATTCTGAAGTCGGTGTCTGCATAACAGCCTCATGGAAGTTGGGATCGAACTCTTTACCCTGTGTTTCTATTGTTTCAAGCCCCATTTTGCCAAGAACATCATATATCTGTTTGAACACTAGATTATAGCTGTCCTTTACTGTATTTACATCATCAATATTTTCAACCGATGCTTTGGCCCTGTCTATATTATCCAGAGCTTCTATCATCTTTTTGAGAGCCTCTTCAGCACCATACTTCAGTAAAGACTCACGTTCTTGCATTTGTCTTTTTCTATAGTTATCAAAATCTGCAGCAAGTCTGATGTACTGATTGTTAATTTTGTCAATTTCTTCTTTTAAGCTGGATATAGCATCCTCGCATTCTTCATCGTTAGAGACATCTTGCTGCAATGTCGAATCATCTTTTGCAAAAGGATTATTTTGCAATTTTGTTTCATCAATGTTTTCTTCTATATTAATATCTTCAGTATTTTCATTCCCCATAATAGTAACCCTTTATAATTCATCAATAACATAATTATAAGTTATCAATAGCTATAAACAAGGAATTTTAACTTTTTCTTAATTATTTGTAAGCATTGAAACTGCTGTATAATTCGACTGTTTTAAATAAAATAAGTTTCAAATGTTAAGAAATGTAATGAAAAAAAGCAAAATTGAAATCAGTAAATTCAAATTGTTTTTATATAAGTACGAGGTATTTAAAAATATTTCAAGAGTAAGTGAGTAAATAAAGGAGTAATCTTATGAACGTATCAGCAATCGGAAACTTTTTTGCAGCACAACCAGAAACAGCAGGTACACTGGCATACAGACCGGTAGAAACAGCAGGTGTTTTAGCATTCGGCGGAGCAGAAACAGCAGGTTCACTTGCATCAAATAATGCAGGCGGCTCATTCAGCGCAATGGCATAATAAAGGCAAATTTTCATCATAAGAAAAGCAAAAATACGGCAGACTACTAAGCATCGGGGTATTAATGACAGAGGTAAAAATAGCAAATTACACTTTAGCAGCAATTTTGCTGATTGTTATGACTACATTTTGTATATCGATCAGCACACTTGAAAAAAACTTCGAGTATGACACAAGCCCAACTATATTGGCTGGTTATATAAAATAAGAGAAAAGTAAAAAGAGATAAAAAAAGAAGTATCATATGATACTTCTTTTTTATTGCTGCTGCATAGCTTTGTAGCAATCTTTGCAATAAACCTCTTTACCCATAATAGGCTTAAAAGGAACTTGAGTATTTGCACCGCATTTTGAACATACTACATCATACATTCTGTGTCTGTTATTCTGTCTTCTTTTTTTTCTACAATCAGGGCACCTTTTGGGTTTATTTACCAAACCTTTTTCAGCGTAAAATTCCTGCTCACCTGCAGTAAACACAAATTCAGAGCCGCAATCCTCGCAGATGAGTTTCTCGTCTTGATACATTTTTTTCTCCTTGCATTAGTTGGTAAATAATTACCCGATCACATATAGAAGTATATTTTATACCTTTTTTTTTAATTAAGCAAGAGGAATAATAAATATAAAAAACCCTCTTGAATATCAAGAGGGATCACAATTCTTTCACACACACGAGGAATTATATTTGATTAATTGAGATTAAAAAGTCAATGAAAATATTCTAGATACTAATTATCATAGTTATCACCTAAGTCTTGGTTTATATCCGGATAACTAATCCGGACATAAACTTACTATATCAAATCATACTATGCATATTTAGGAGCCGAGTTTTTGATACCATCTTCTTCAGCTTTTTCAACTTGGTCTAATTCAGCTTTTGCTGCTTGTAATTGAGTTTCAAGTTGTTTTTTCTGCATTTCGATTTCTGTTTCAAGTCTGTGTATTTTAGCAGATTCAGCTTTACCAGCTGCATCCAATGCCTGTTTGAAGAATGAATTAAATACGAAGAATTGGTTAGCATAGATGGAGTTTGGATTGCCCGGATCAACAGCCATACCGTATTGACCGCCTGACATAGCGTTCATATTCATAATGTTCATGTTGTATGCCTGGGATGCTTGAGAAGCTTGGAAAAGTGCTTTCGGAACTGAATTGTTGAAGAAATTCATATTTACTCCGAAAATACTTGCCGGCGAATTCATAAACTCACCGGGATCAATAATCCCATCAGCTACATTTCCTGCATAGACCGCGAGGTCTTGAGATCTTTGCATCAACTGCATCAATCTGTATTGAATTTGATTGATTCGTTGAGTCAATTGTAGCTTTCGCATTGTGAAAATTGCGTACACTGTTTTAATCTCCTACCATAACCAATTTTTCTAACCTTACATATATATAAAAACATTTTGAAAACAAAAATTGCCTAAATTCATTTATACAGAAAACGCAGAGCAAAAATACCGATATATCAATACAGACTTGAGTTTTAGTCAATTTCAAGAGTTTTTGATATATAAAAAGTAAATAAAAAATAGCTACAATATGTATTGTATGTAGCTATTTTTTATTTAAAAGAATTTTTATAATTATTAAGAAATATTACAAACCTCTTGTAATAACTTTGTCAATTAATCCATACTCAACTGCTTGCTGAGCAGACATATAATAATCTCTCTCTGTATCTTTTTTAATTTTTTCCAATGGCTGCGAACAATTTTCAGCCAGAATACCATTGAGCATATTTTTCATTCTCAAGATTTCTTTTGCTTCAATTTCAATATCAGTAGCCTGTCCCTGAGCACCGCCCAAAGGCTGGTGAATCATAATTCTTGAACTTGGAAGAGAAAGTCTTTTTCCTTTAGCTCCTGAAGACAAAAGAAAAGAACCCATACTCGCAGCTTCACCAATACAAATAGTACTAACATCCGCACGAATACTCTGCATCGTGTCATAAATAGCCATTCCTGCAGTTATCACACCACCAGGACTATTGATATAAAGCATGATATCCTTTTCAGGATTTTCAGAATCCAACAGCAGTAATTCAGCAACAACGACATTTGCGAGCTCATCGTCAATTTCTTCACCGAGAAATATAATTCTCTCTCTCAGTAGTCTTGAAAAAATGTCAAATGATTTTTCGCCTCTTGAAGAAGACTCAATAACCATAGGAACATAGCTCAAAACTTTATTAATATCGTAATCGGACATATTTTCTCCTTATAAATCTGTAAACATCACCACGGATAATCTGAATCAATTTTCCAATTATTCTTTGAAATAATTGCCGCACAGTTCATTGCATCTTCAGAATTATTATTACATCCGTATATTAAATCATTTTTTAGCATACTGGCTGACAAATCATTGTTATACGGAACAAAAGCGTAAGTATCATTATTAATAATAGTAAAAACAAATAAATCTTTACCGAGAACATTAGGTTTGTTGATACCATTGACATCGACATAGACTAAAGCACAAACACTGTTATACTTACGACAACTTCCTTTAGACTGAACTGAAATAGTAATTCCGTTATTAAGTTCAACAGAAGGGAATATAGACGGATTAATTTTTGATTGTTTTTTATTTAAAGATGTATAACCGTTCACAGGAAAACAATCATAACTAAACTCAGGACAAAATTTTGAAACATTTAAATATTTAAAAAATTTTTTTGTAACAACCCTGGAAGAATTAGCATTCAAAGTCCATCCCCAATCACCGGGATTTCCGTTGTCGTTTTTAGAATTTAGGATCGCCTGAATAATATCAGCATTAAAAGTTTTTAACACCAAAGCAGTTTTATATTTTTCTTTAGAAGAAGCAAAAGAAAGAACAAGAAAGGCAATCAAACACACAATTATTGCCAAAACTCCCAAAAATCTAAATCTATCCCTAAAGTAATTATCCATAAATAATATAATACATTAAGTAACAGATAAATGCAATTTACATTTATAAAATTGCATAAAAATTATATTTAAATATAATATAGACATGTGGAGATTGTAAACAATTGGGATGAGGTAAAACTAATGAATATAGCTCAGATGATGAAACAAGCACAGCAAATGCAAAAAAGGCTGCAAGATGCACAAACTGAACTTGCAAATACGGAATTTAGCGCAGATGCCGGTAATGGAGCAGTCACCGTTACTTGTGACGGTCAGGGTACATTCAAATCAATAAAACTCACAAAAGCAGCTCTTAATCCGGAAAATCCTGAATCAGTTGATATTGACACTGTTGAAATGCTTGAGGATCTAATTTCCACAGCGATGAATCAAGCAACATCTCAGGCAAAAACAGAAATGCAGACTAAAATGAAATCACTGACTGGCGGAATTAATATTCCCGGATTATTCTAATGCAATACACAAAACCACTGGCAAACTTAATAGACTGTTTTCAAAAATTACCCGGTGTAGGTCCGAAATCTGCACAGAGAATTGCATTTTATCTTTTAAAAATGCCAATGCAGGAAGTGCAAAAATTTTCGCAGGCGATGATCACTGCAAAGGAAACTATACATTATTGCGATATTTGTTTTAATATGTCAGCAACAAATCCCTGTGAAATTTGTTCTGCAACAAACAGAGACAATAGCATTATTTGCGTTGTTGCTGAAACGAAAGACCTTGTCGCAATAGAAAACACAAATGAGTACAAGGGGAAATACCATGTACTTCAGGGGCTTATATCTCCAATTGACGGCATAGGCGCAGAAGACATAAGAATAAAAGAACTACTTCATCGTATAGCACAGAACGAAATAAAAGAAATAATCATAGCACTAAATCCTTCAGTAGAAGGCGAAGCAACGAGTTTATATCTTACTAAACTGCTTAAACCATTTAATATTAAGGTTACTCGAATTGCATTCGGGCTACCTATTGGTTCTGATATAGAATATGCAGACGAAATTACTCTTGCAAAAGCTATAGAGTGCCGAAGAGAAATAGACTAGATTAATCATACATCATACAAGAAACTATGATGATGAGCCGACATTAACACCAATAGAAGCCAATTGCTGCTGCATTAGTGAAAATTGACTGTTCAACTCAGCAATAACCTGATCCATATACTGGAATTGTTTTGTCAATTTAGTCTGATAATTGTCAACATAATCCTGCTTGTCAGAAATTTTTTCATTCATTCTGTTAATTTCTTCCGCAAGAGAATTGTTTCTTGTTGTAAAATATCCGCCGGTTGAAGAAAGTGCCGGTTTTAATGATTCCTGAACCACCTGCATTACACCGTTTGTTTCAGAACCTGATGTATTGTCACCGACAAGCAGAGCTTTTACAGAAGATGGGTCTCTTTCAAAAGCCTGAATAAATGCATTTTCATCAATAATTAACTGATTTGTATCAGCATCAACACTTGTACCTATAGCACCGGTCGTAATACCTATATCAGCCAATGTACGATAAAGACCGTTTGTTTCAACTGAAGATGTAACTTTACTTCTCAAATCGTTTCTAATATTTATAAGAGAACTTTCACCTGTGAATGCACCGCCATTTTCAGAGTCAGTGCCGGCATCCGTATCCGCAATAACCTTATTAAATGCAGCTACAAATTCTTGCAGAGCAGTCAAAACTGACTCTGAATCCGGAGAACTTTCAACCACAATTTCAACAGGAATATCCTCGCCCGAATCAGGATCTTTGTCAGTTGTTGTCAGCAAATCAACCGTCAATCCCAAAATACCCAAATCATCGCTCGTCAACGTATTTGAATTAGCATATCTTGTTTCTCCACCGTCAACCCTGAAAGCCGCTCTTTCTCCTTCAGTAAAGTTTGAGTCCTGATCAAAGCCGAAAAGTTCTGCAAATGTATGCGTACCATCAACTGTTTGATCACCGGTAACCGCTATTTCCTGCTGTCCGTATTCTTTACTTTTCAGAACTATTCTGCCGTTTTGTAAAGAAGCAGAAACACCCGCAGTAGAAGAATTGTTAATAGAATATATCAAAGTATCAACAGTAGTGTTAGGCGTAACACTAATAGTGGCACCGTTAATTTCAAAAGTAGCGTTTTGAGTAACACCAAGTTCAGACAATTTTGTCGAAGAATTTTTCAAGCCATCCATCTGGTTTGACGTTCTTACAGACTGGGTCGCAAGACTGTCTATAGCAAGCTCAATTGTAGACGGTGTGGCATACTGTGAAATGTTAGCAGTAATAACACTTGTCTCTGACACAGAAACACTGTTTTTGGTAAAAATATCAGATCCTGCACCATGCAACGAGTCCGTCAGCTTTAATGTTGCTGTTTCAAGAGCACTATATTCTGATTTAAGGGTGTTCAAAGATTCTTGTTTCTTTTGAAGAACTTCTTTTTCAGACTCAAGTGTATCAACTTTTGCCTGCTCTACCTTAACAAGTGCTGCAATCCACTCATCAATCGGTAATCCTGAACCTAAACCTGAAAATGATATAGACATGATATTTTACCTCAAATTATTTCTATTCTATTCTAGAAAAATTCCGGAGTAATTAAATCGTACATACACACTATTCTTAACATGATAATACCCGCTTTTGAAGGATTTTAATCACACTATGTAACAATAGGATTAAAACCCGAATTATTTTTGTTGAGAATAAGTCTTGTGACAGATGATGCATATTGTTTATTCAAGTTTGCAATAGCTTCATTTACCATGTTGTATTGTTCTTCAAGCTGAGCGAGTATGTCTGATAAACCATCGCCAACACCTGTTTGACCTGAAACAGAAAGTCTCAGCTCGTTCAACTGGAATGTAGTACGTGTAATTTCACGATTCAGTTCTTTTTGAACAGCTTGAAGAGTTCTCGGAACTTTATTGAAGTAACCGTTCTTGTTGTTTACTTCAGGATAAAGTACGTTATTCAATCTGGTCAAAACACCGTCCTCAACACCGACAGCAGTTTCTTTGCCGATTAACAGATCCATTACATGCTGCGAATTATCATAGAACGCCTGTGTATATTTTTCTCTGTCAAGATAGAGTCTGACCGTACCCATATTTGAGTTCGAACCGCCTCTGATATCAACAGTAATACCAATATCTGCCAGCTGCTGCTGAATTTTTCTCATATCGGCAACATCATCCGTCAATGCTGTTTTAATATTACTTATCAAAGCCGCAAACTCAGCATCGTCAGACAAAATTTCATTTTCTGATGAAATCATTGCCTTGTTGAAGTTGCCAACAAATTTGTTGAGCTCATTAATGCTAGCATCAAGAAGGTTTTGACCAATTTTTATAACAGTTTCACCGGTTTGTTTTATCTCAATAGTAATAGCCGCATTGTTAGCATGCTCAACAACTTTGCCGTTTACATCAAGATAAATCAAGTTGTTGCCGTTATAAATATCATCATTTGTAATATCTTTCAAATCGAGTGCCAAATCATAATCTGTTCCTATCTGATCATCCCCGAGTTTAATGTTAAACTTGGCATTTTGACCTGTTTCAACAGCATTGTCCCTTGAACCGATACTAGTAAATCCTACGACTTCGGTAAAGTTTGTTGAACCTGACTCAATTTCAATTCTGGCATTCGAAGACGCCTTCTTGGATGTCAATACAATCTGGTTGTTTTTATATTCTGCAGTAACACCGATATCCTCATATTTGGAATCGCTGAATACAGAATTGATACGTCCTATAACATCATCAATCGTGTCAGTAGATTTGATAGCAATTTCAACACCGTTTATTCTGAATGAACCGGCAGTAACACCGAGTGAAGCCATGGTAGCTTTGCCGGAAACAGCAAGTTTGTCACTGACAAGAACAGTATATGTAGCAGCCTCACCGGAATCATGAGTTGCATTAAATACACCGCCTGATGAGAAACCAAAGATGGTCGTAAAGTCGGAAGAACCTTTTTCTACGGTAATACTGCCTTCACCCGTATCAGCATCTTTTGTCAAAACTAGTCTGTTATTGGCATTCAAAGTAGCCGTAACACCTGCACCCGATGCATTGATTTTGTCAATAATATCGTAAATTGTATCGGAAGCGGAAATATCAATAGTAGTTTTTCTGATTGTACCGTTATCATCTATAGAAATAGTAAAGTCACCTTCACTAAATCTTTGTGAAGTACTGATCTGGTTTACGGAAGTCAAAACAGCCTGAGATCCGTATTCAGTAGCTGGAGTTTGATATCCACCAGAAGTAAATCCAATTTTGTTAGTAAAGTCGGATGAACCTTTTGTAACAAGAATACCTCCTGCGGTGTCGGATGAATTTCTTGTAATGACCATTTTTCCTGAATCATTTATGGAAGCAGTAACGCCCAAACCGGAATTGTTAATTTTTTCCATAATAGATGTTATACTTTCGTTTCTGCCAATAGTAATTTTTACTGTATCCGTAATATTACCGCTCATATCCGTCAAATGAACATAGAAATCACCTGCGGATATTCCAGAGTTTTGTGCTGATTGTGCAGTGTTTGCAGATGTGTAAGTTGACAATACACCCTTGTCCTGAGTAACATTCTGAGCACCGCCTTGAGTAAATCCGATTTTGTTAGTAAAGTCAGATGAACCTTTTGTAACAAGAACACCGCCTTCGGTATCTGATGAATCTCTTGTAAGAACCATCTTGCCTTCATCGTTGATGGAAGCAGTAACACCCAAACCGGAATTGTTAATTTTTTCCATAATAGATGCTATACTTTCGTTTTCAGCGATAGAAATTTTTACAGTATCAGTAATAGCGCCTGATTTGTCTGTCAAATGAACAAAGAAATCACCAGCGGATATTCCTGCATTTTGCGCTGACTCTGCTGTATTTGCAGAAATATATGTAGAAGAAGCACCCTTGTCCTGAATTACAACCTGAGCACCGCCTTCAGTAAATCCGATTTTTGTTGTAAAGTCAGATGAGCCCTTTGTAACGAGAATACCGCCCTCGGTATCTGATGAATCTCTTGTAAGAACCATCTTGCCTTCATCGTTGATAGAAGCAGTAACACCAAGTCCGGAATTGTTGATTTTGTCAATGATAGAAGAAATACTTTCATTTTCACTGACATTAATTTTTACCGTATCAGTGATATTTCCGTTCAGGTCAGTCAGATGAATGAAGAAATCACCGGCTGATATACCTGCATTTTGAGCAGACTGCGCAGTATTTGCAGAGGTATATGTAGCAATAGAACCTTTGTCCTGAGCCACAATCTGCGAACCGCCCTCAGAAACAAAACCGGTAAGCTCGGCAAAGTTGCTTGTACCGTCTTTTAATGTCATTGAAATATTACCCGGATTGTCAGCAGTAATCACAAATCTGTCGTTCTGAATACTTGCTGTAACACCAAGTCCGGATGAATTAATTTTGTTTATTACAGAAGTTATCGACTCACCGTCAACAACATCAATCTCAGCAGTTTTACCGCCAACAGTAAGAATAAAGTTGCCTTCCGAGAATGTCATATTGTGATTTACAACAGCAGTACCGGTCAATGTACTATATTTGTCAAATTTACCTGTAGTCTGAGATGCACCAGAAGAAGCTGAACCGCCGACTAGTCCGAGATAGCGTTCAACACCGCTTGTACCGCTGAATGAAAGGTCAGTAATACCTTCTATGGCAGTTACAACAAAGTAGCCTTCGTCATTGAGAGATGCGGTATAATAGCCGGACTTGTTGATTTCATTAATCAAATCATCCAGAGTCATACCATCAGTGATATTTACCGTATAAGATTCACCGGTAGAAGAACTCAAAATAAATGAACCGCTAAAACTACCGGGAATAACGACAGATGTGTCAGAACTGAGTTCACCTTGCTCTGCTATACCTGCAACCGTCAAAAAGTCACTCGTACCTGCTTCGATAGTAATATGAGTGTCTGAACCGTCAGCATTTTTGAATACAATTCTTTCATTTGAGTCAATCTCAACGACGACACCCGTATCAGAAGTTTTTGCATTAATTTGAGAAACAGCATTGTTTATAGCACCTGCGTTAACTGTAACTTCGACACCATTTATTATAATTGTGCCACCAGTAACATTAGAATATTCTTTTGTCGTAACAGTAGATGTTTTAGGTTGTTCTGAGACACCAGCAACACCCAAAATATCACTTGTTCCAGCTTTAATAGTAATATTGGTATTAGAGCCGTCAGTGTTTTCAAATACCAGATTATTATCATAAGATAATCTAACACTCACACCGGTTTCTGATGAATAAGAATTAATTGTATCAATCGCCTGATCTATACTACCAGCATTTATAGATATTTTGATATCATTAATATAAACATCTCCAGCAGATACAGTTGTAACTGGATCATAATTATACCAATCCCAAATACCGACACCCTGCCATATAGCACGTCCAGTACCAATACAATCTAATGAAATATAATCACTAGAACCATCAATATTTTCCAAAACAAACTTACCATCATCAGTAACATAAGCCTTTACGCCCGTCATAGATGATTTGGAATTGACAGTATCTATAAACTCATCAATACTTCCACCGAAAGCAATTCCATCATTGATTTTTACATCATTTATATAGACACTATTCCCATAAAGTCCTGTCTCTTTTGTTAAGTCTATACCTACAGTGGATAAGAACCCACCCTCCTTAACAGTAGCAGACTCATTAGCCCATTCATAACTATAATGAATAGAAATAAATTTGTCCGAACCATCAACATTTTCTAATACAAATTTACCATCATCATTAATATAAGCTTTAACACCAGTAACAGATGACTCAGAATTAATACTTTCAACCCACGAGTCTATATTAGTAGAACGTGCCTTAAGACGCACACCATTTAAATAGATATATTCTAGTTCCTCCATTTTAACTACTTGGCAGACTTCTTCTATACCTATTGTATCCAAGAAATTTGTGCCATCGCCGCCCCATGCACGGCTATCCTCAATAAAAATAGTAGCAGCAGAATTAGTATCAATATTTTCTAAAACAAATCTGCCAGTGCTATCTAAATATGCCTTTACACCAGTTTTTTGTGAATATTCATTAATAGTATCAACTGCTTTAGAGACAGTACCATTATATACAGTAATTTCAACACCATTTAAATTAAATTTAGTAGCATTAACACTTGTATCTTGAGTTAGTATTTGAGTACCAACTATTTTACCACCCTGCGCCAATAATTCAGGTGTTTTAACAACATTAGTACCAACAATTCTTCCACCCTGTGAAAGAGATTCTTCGGTAATCAACGTATCAGAACCAGTAATTTTTCCAGTACTGAATCGGTCAGCACTTTCTTGCGTTCCCAACTCATTAGCTCCTTGAACAAAACCGTCATTGCCTGGTACCTGTGTTTGTATTACATTTGAAACTTCATTTGAACCTGTTACAACACCACCGTTACCAGGACCCTGTACTGACCCGCTTGATGAAGAGCCTGTTTGGGAACCCGAACCTGATTCATCTATACTGTAATTTGAAGCAGCACCCGTTTGTGCTCTCAAAACAGGGACACTGCCCGACAAATCCCAGATATCTTCAGAAAATCCAGCACTAGTAAAGACAGATTTATCATAGTCATAATTGTCATAAAGCATTTGATTTACGCCGTTATATATTGGGGTACGATTACCCACAAATGATAAAGTATTGTCTGATAATGTTGCAAAATTGTTGGTAGAGATTAAACTTGCTTTATTAACTGTATAACCAACAATTAATCCGACATCTCCACCTGAGCATGTTATTTCTGTACGAGAAACAGAATTTGTAATATGTCCGGCAATCCCTCCAGCCAACCCACCAACTTTTGGGCTAGCGGAATCGTCAGTTACTGTAATTGTTCCATCTGCATATGAATTTGTAATTGTAGCATCACCAGAACCAACAAGACCGCCTATGGAACCACCGGACGTAATAATATCAACCGAAGCAGAAGACCTATCAATGTACGAATATCCTTTTGACCAGCCTATTAATCCGCCCAAATGATTATACCCAGTATCTGTAACTGTTACTGACAGAACATGTACATTTGATATATTTACAGTAGAATCTTCATCTACACAACCGATCACAGTACCTGCATGAAAACTGCCGCCAGTTATATTGACATTTTCAAAGTTTAAATTGCATATTTTTGCACCATCACCCGCGTTACCAACAAACCCCGAAACACCAAGACCATCCTTAAGTGTACAATTTTTAATTGTATGACCATTACCATTAATTTCTCCAGTAAATGATTGCATAACGCCAATCATAGAAAAATTCGTAGATGAAAGATCAATATCATTCATCAATATATATTTTCCAGAAAGATTGTTATTAATATTTTGCAAGTCATCTGCAGTTTTAATAATAGTATAACCAGCAGCCTTTGCCTCTTCCTCCGTTAATATTTTACTCGAACTTGTCATACCGAGAATATTCAACATGTTGCTCGTGCCTGAATCGACAGAAATATAATCATCGCTGCCATCTGTATTTGAAAATACAAGATGTCCGTTATCATTTATTGAGGCAGTAACACCCGTTTTTGAAGAAGAATTATTTATTTCTTGTATAATTGTATTAATATCATTGGTATTTACAAAGCCGCCTGAAACATTTACGCTAACACCATTTATAATAATTGTTCCTGCTGTAATTTCATTCAGAGAACTTTGTGTTCCATGATCATTACCAACTACACGACCTACAGTCGTATCATAATCTGTTCTAAGTACAACCGAATCACTAACAGAACAATCAACTATTGAAGCAGAACTTGAGCCTATCAATCCACCCAAATAAGTACCACCGGATACAGTTCCCGAAAGGACATGTACATTTGATATTGTTGTACTTGCATCTGCACTGCCAGCAAGAATACCAACAAAAGAAGGAGCATAAGCATATGCATCTTCAAAAAAGAGATTTTCTACAGTAGCTCCGGATAAATCTTCAAACAGACCTACATAATAGGAACCACTACTAACGCTCATATTTTTAATAGTATAACCATTACCGTTAAATTCGCCTGTAAAGGGTGAGCCAGGAATACTAGCGCTAGATTTAAATCCAATGCTTATATTTCCTGCGTCAGTTAAATCAATATCATTCATCAGAATGTATTTTCCATCAAGACGATCGTCAATTGCTTTTAAATCATCAACAGTTTTGATAAGAGTATAGCCTTGAGCAATAGCCTCCTCTTCTGTAAGGTGTCTTACACCAACAGAAATTGAACTTACAATATCTGATCCTGTATACAAACCGGAAGTATTACCACCGTTACCGGGACCCTGTACTGACCCGCTTGATGAAGAGCCGCCACCAGCACCAAACTGGACAGAGCCTGTAACCTGAATCCAGCCGTCAGAACCTACATCCTGTGATATATCACCTACAAATGAACCTGCATTCAAGCCCAAAATCTCATCAATATTCGTATTGTCGGCAGTATCAACAACGATTTTGTCAGTTGATTCATGCTTTGAACGTATATAGAATCTGCCCTGACTGTCCAGACCAGCTTCAAAATCATCAGACACATTAATCTTGTCAATCAACGCTTCAATTGTGTCGTATTCAGATACATTTATCGTAAATGAATGTTCACCCTGAGAAATAGTGAAATCACCAACCTCAATTGCGCCAATAGAGTCACCCGGTTCAAATCCTGAAACAGAACCCGTAATCTGGTTAAATCCGACACTGGCTTCCTCCTCTGTGAAGTTCGAATCCTGATGGAAACCGTCTTGAGTCAATCCGACAAGATCAAGGAAATTAGATGTGCCGCTTTCCAGTTCAAGCGGAGCACTTGTTTTTATCCAAATTGTGTTGTCATCACTATATCCCCAATCAATAAAGGTACCGTCACCGTTCAACTTGGATATAATGTTTGACATTACAGTCTGAATAGAGTCAGTTGCGGAGACATTAACTGTTTGGCCGTTAACATAAATCGTGCCTGCGGTGAGACCGGCAATAGGTTTGCCTAAAGTTTCTGCATCTGTAAGCCCCTCAACAGCATGACCTGTGTATGTATAAAAACCGTCAGAAGCTGATGTGCTGCTTACACTGGAGGATATAGAACCGCTTTGCAATCCCACATACTTGCCAAAATCAGAAGTTCCGCTGATGCTTTCAACGCTGGTATATCCGTTGATGACTACATGACCGTCTACAATTTCCACATCAAGCCCTTTGTCCTTGAGCTTTTGCAATACTTCATCTACGTTATCAGCGTCGGTAATATTGATTGTCACAGTTTCCTTAGAAGGTTTAAATACGCTGGATTTAAGTGTCGGTGCACCGTCACCTGAGAAGTCCCAGACGTCTTCTGAGAAGCCATTGGATATCCAAGTTGAATCGCTAACAGTGGTGAATGCTGAGTTGTTTGTACTTGTGCCGGTGAAATTAGCCCCCACGGCAGATGAAGCAATGCCTGATTTGTAATAGTTGTTCAGCACCGTGCCGCTGTTCAAATATCCGACAAGAGCACCTTCAAGGTTGTTTGCGGTTGTGATAGTGCCTGCAGCATAAGAGTTTTCTATCAAAGAAACTGAACCAGCCATATACCCGACAAGTCCGCCTGCATAATCAACATAGCCTGTGCTAGTAGATTTTGATGTCACACTGCCTGTTGCATATGAATCTGAGATTGTTGAATATTGCAAACATCCGACAAGTCCGCCGGTATAAGCATTAAGTGTCGCTCTTGAAGTAACACTCGCTGCCGATGAGGATTTGGAAATATCAGCCCCAGAAGCAAATCCGACAAGTCCGCCGACATAATAGCTGCCTGAAACAGAACCCGAGAGAACATGGACATTTGTGATTGTTGTGTCAGTAGAGGCAACTCCAACAAGTGCACCGACATTGATACTTATACTTGTCACATCAACGTTTGACAGGTTCAGATTGCTGATTATTGCACCTTCAGTACGAGCAAACAGACCTTGATAACTTGAAGTTGAATCAATAGTCAAGTTGCTAATCGTATAGCCGTTACCGTTGAGTTCGCCTTTAAATGTATTTGATGATGACGTACCTATAGCGCTCCAGTTGGAGTAGGAGGACAAATCGATGTCGCCCATCAAAATATACTTGCCGTCGAGGTCGTTTCTGATGTTGTCCAAATCACCAGCCGTCTT
>CALVEJ010000023.1 GCA_944326535.1 Candidatus Gastranaerophilales bacterium
TGATTCGTACGGCTCGTACCTTGCCTACGACTCAAGCAAGAGAAAGAAAGTAACTCAAAGAAAGAGAAACATACGCTACCAAAAGAGATTTTAAAATTCAGAAACAAAAATTTCAGGTCACAAGAACCTGTAAATTTTCATTTCTTCATTTAAAAATCTCTAACCAAAGTTACATCAGGGCTCCGCCCCGAACCCGGTTTAGATTCTTCGCTTCGCTCAGAATGACGTAAGATTGTCATCCTGAACTTGTTTCAGGGTCTTACAAACTGTGAAACAACACATCAATCTGGTAAGATTCTGAATACAGCACTATCATTGAAGCAAAGCATTTCTGATGCTTCAGAATGACATGGGGTAGTTATCCTGAGGGTGAAACCCGAAGGATCTATAGTTTCCCCATCCCGCCCTTCCCCAAGCCGGGGAAGGAGTTTGAGACATACCTTGTCAAATATATTATCGGCTCTATATCCGCTCAAAACTCGATTAAGTTCCCTCCCCAACTCGGGGAGGGTTAGGGTGGGGAACAATTTATAATAAAATTTGCATGTTGAGCTGATCGCAAAGGAAATCCAAGACACCTGCCCAGCCTACTCTCTCAAAGAGAAAGAAATGAACATATTAAAATAAATATTGATTTCAAAAACTATGCTTACATAATAAATATTATCAATACATCAATGTTTTTCTATGTTCAGAGTAAAAACATAAAAAAATATATTAAAGTAATACGAAGCGTTATTCCCAACTGTTTGTATAAATTCGCTTGCCAAACTCCTTGCAAACAAGACATTTTTCCGTCTCTAAATAACATTTTTCACTAAAATCTTTCAATGCAGAACCGCAATGACCTCTATAGTCATTTAAAAGCATCGGACAATTGTATACACCGGACTTTGATAGAATACGGGAGTGCATACAGTCAAAATCACAATCAGAAGAAGAAATCGTCTTTTGTATATCATTTTCTTCTGTCTCTCGCACTGTATTGGGAATAAACGAAAAATTTATATCCTCTGTTTCAAACCTGAATTTCTTGCCAAGCTCAATAAAACCTTCTTTCAAATCCGGAATATTATCTTTGTCTGCTTTTACAACCAGTATCGGATTAAACCCGTATTTGTTCAATGATGTGATAGCATGCAATGCTTTTCTAAACGAACCTCTGCCTGAGGTTTCATCATTTGTTTTTTCATCAAAATGGTTTATAAATATTTTAAAGATTATTTCGTTTGAGCCTTCGTCCTCAACCCGTTTCAAAAATCTCGCTTTTTTATCATTAATACAGTCCCCATCAGAAAAAATGGTGATAGAGCAATAAGTCAAACAAAGCCTCAATATATGATTGAATTCAGGATGAGTCATCGCATTTTTACCGAGGAGATAAATATATTTCAATTTATTCATATCAACCTGAGACAGTGCTTCTTTAATTTCATCCATTTGAAGATACTTTTTATTTTTTTGATTAAAACTTCTGCTGCGATAGACATTAAAACCCTTATGTTGTGCCTTTACATATTCGAGATCTATAAAAAGATGCTCCAGCTCTTTTAATCTAACACATTCAGCCTGAACAATAGAATTATACATAATGCCTCCTTAAAATAATCTTAACCAACCCGCTTTGCAGCAGTTTTGAAAATCCTTCTTGAACTCTTTTTTTAAATTTTATTTAGAAGAGAAAAAGGAATAAATAGCACAGTTGTATAAAAAAAATCCCCCTGTTATGCTATATACAAAAATTTTTCAAAGCAGAATTCAAGTTCCAATATTGTTTTCTAAACCGCTTCATTGATATTGCTAAAGAAAGACATCGCATATTCCGACATGGAAAATAAATTATTCAGGAGGTCCGCATCATGGCAACAATAATAGAAAACCTGCATGGAAGAAGGCTAATCCGTATATCAACAGATGATGTAATTTCAATCGTCAAAGAATACCAGCAAAAAGCCTGTGAGTCATCTTCTTATGATGAAACGAGAAAAAAACTTGATGAAGCAGAAATATATCTTCCCGAAGATTTGTAGATATGTTAACAAATTGTTGAAAAATGAACAAAAAATGATATATAATCGTTACCACAAATAGGAGGGTTATTATCATGAAAAAATTAGCAATAGTTCTTTTAGCAGCAGTTTTTATGTTTAATGCAGGCAGTGCATTCGCTGCATCTAATTTCTTGCAGGATTATCAAAACAAGAGAAATGCAGCAATTCAAAAACAAGATGCAAAAATAAACGAAATGCAGAAAAAACAAGAAGCTGCACAGAAAAAAAGAGAAGCGGACAAAGCGGCTTATCAAAAGAAACAAGAAGAATACAAAAAGCAGCAGCAGGCAAAAAAAGAAGCATACCAGAAAAAACAGCAAGAAAGAAAAGATGCCGTAAAAAATCTGAAAGATGCTTTCAGTATAAAATAGAATATCAAACGGGCAGTAAAAAAACTGCCTGTTTTTGTGTTTACTAATTCAATTAAATATGATAATCTAATTTAAAATCGCATTAGAATTACAAAAGAAAAGAGAGAAATTGATGAAAAAACTATTCACATTGATTGCATTATTTGCACTTTGCTCTCCGGTATTTGCCGCAGACAAATATGCATCCGTAGATCTTGACAAAGTATTGAAGGGCTACAAAAAAACAGATACTATCAACAAAACATTCCAAAAACGTGAAGCAGAAATCAGAGTATTTATTGTTGATGCTCAAAAAAGCGTAGTAGCGGCAACAACAGATGCGGACAGAAAAAAACTTGAAGAAAAATACAGCAAAGAATTGAAAGCAAAAATGGACAAACTTCAAAAAGACAAACTTGCTGCGCTTCAAGGCTTGGAAAAAGACGTAAAAAAAGCAATTGATGCTGAAGGTAAAAAAGGCGTGTATGCTTTAATTTTAACAAGCAACACGACATTATACGGTGCTGTTGATATATCTGACAGTATAATCAAAACACTTAACTCAATGCCGTAAGAAAATTATTTAAACAACAAAAAAGCCTCTGAAATTCTTCAGAGGCTTTTTTCTATTATAAACCGAGTTCTTTTAATACACCGTCTAATGCAATCTTAACATGTGCATAATTTAATCCGCCCTGCATATACGCAGCATAAGGAGGTCTCATAGGACCATCCGCAGAAAGCTCGATTGTCGACCCCTCAATAAAACTGCCACCCGCCATAATAAGCTTGTCCTCATATCCCGGCACCTCATCAGGAATCGGGGTCAGATACGATTCTATAGGAGAATTGTGCTGTAAAGCCTTGCAAAACGCCAACAATGGCTCCGGCTTGCCAAACTCTATGGTCTGTATCAAATCAGTCCTTTTCTCATGAGGTTTTGGAGTAGAAATAAATCCTATATCTTCAAAAACCTGAGAGGCAAGAATTGCGCCTTTTATAGCTTCTGAAACTACCGATGGAGCCATAAAAAGCCCTTGAAAAATCAATCTGGTTTGATTCAGCATAGCGCCGCCTTCAGCTCCTATTCCGGGAGCAGTCAATCTATATGCAGCCTGTTCAACATATTCCTGTTTTCCGGCTATATAACCGCCGGTTTCAACTATACCGCCTCCCGGATTTTTTATCAAAGAACCTGCAACTATATCCGCACCAATCTCCAAAGGTTCTTGCTCTTCCACAAACTCGCAATAACAGTTATCTACAAAACAAATACAGTCAGGATTTTTCATTTTAACAATATCTATAACCTTTTTTGTTTCTGCAATATCAAGAGATTTTCTTGTTGAATACCCTCTGGAACGCTGTATCGTAACCATATTCACTGATTTGTCAATTGTTTTTTCAAGTTTTTCGTAATCAACAAACTGATTGTCAACAAGAGGAATTTCTTCATACAAAACGCCGTGTCCCATCAAAGAAGCCCTGTAGTTTCCTCTGGTTCCGATAACTTCTTCCATAGTATCGTAAGGTGTACCAACCACAGATACAAGTTTTTCGCCATGTCTCAAATTGCCGAACAAAGCACATGCAATCGCATGTGTGCCGGAGACAAAGTGGTTTCTCACAATAGCCGCCTCTGTTTTAAAAACATCAGCAAATGTCCTGTCCAGAGTCTCTCTGCCCATATCATCGTGACCGTATCCGCTCACTGTAGCAAAATGTTCAAGACCAATTTTGTTTTTTCTGAACGCCTCAAGTACTTTTTTTTGATTGTATTCTTTAACGCTGTCAACGTGTTTAAACTGTTCTTGTATCTTTTCTTCGGCCTGTTCAATAATTCTGTTCATAAACCCAACTCATCTTTACATAATATTCGTCACAATAATACCAAAAAAGGACCGGAAATTAAATTTTAATCTTTTAATAACTAATGTCTTTTGAGCTATTGTAATAAATTATTCTTGCCTTATAATAAAATTACTCACCAAACCTCTTTGCAGATTTTGAGGGCTGCTATCAAAGGCGGCTTCAGTAATTGCAAAAGAAAGGAAAAAACAAAATGGCTAATATCAAATCCGCTAAAAAAAGAGTACTTATCGCAGAAAGAAACAGATTGAAAAACGTTGCTGTAAAATCTGCAATCAAAACTGCTATCAGAAAAACTCTTGAATTAGCACAAGCCAAAAATGAAGCAGAATTGAAACCTGCTATGAGCCACGCATACAAACTGTGTGACAAAGCTGTTTCAAAAGGTGTTTTGCACAAAAACACAGCTGCAAGAAAAAAATCAAGATTGACACTTGCTGTTAACAAACTTTTGGCAAAGTAGTCGGTTAAAAGATTAAAAGAACAAGCCGGTCTTTTAGATTGGCTTGTTTTTTGATATAAAAAATAATCAGTAATATTTTAGCATCTTCGCTTCGCTAAGAATGATGCAGAATAACACATAACGGTCTTGTATTATAAAAGCCGCTCAATAATATATTGAGCGGCTATAAAAATCATATCAGTTTGACTACACTAACCTACCAGCCTGCTTTCGTCAGACTCGGAAGCCTTAACCATAATAGCATGTTCGACAGGATTTTCTTTTTTGAAAGAATTGTCAAATCCATAATCATCAAATCCAAGTTCATCTTTTGGTTTTTTCATTTGATATTCATCAACAAGTTTTTTTGCAAGTTCCGCAATTTCATAAACAAGCTGATATCTGTTTTCACAGTTTTCATTCAGTTCCCAGGCTACTTTGATTATTTGATGAGTCATTTTTTTCTCCAAAATTCTAAGTTTACGTAAAATTGTTATGTATTAAATATAATATAAGAAAATCTTAATATCAATAACAAGTTTCTAAATAAAACTACAAATTAGTATATACCATATAATTGTATATCAAAGAAGAAGCAGCAACAATAAAATCCTTGCCCTGGGGCGCATTATACGGTCTGTTTACAAGCATAACCACAATATATTTTTTTCCGTTTGGAGTATAAACAATACCCGCATCACCAAGCATTTTACCAATATCACCGGTTTTGTGGATAAAAATAGCATCCTGAGGCAATCCCGCCTGAATGAGTCTGTTATTATGTACATGGCTCATATAGTCAACCATTTTTTCTCTTGAAGCAAGACTCAAAAAGCTCGGATTGTCTATATTATACAGAAGTGTTGCCATTTCCTTTGCCGTAGTGACATTTGTTCCCTGCAAATCGGGGAGCCAGTCATTTATTCTGGTTTCTTTCATTCCCCATTTTCTGAGAGACTGATTCATTGCATTCATACCGCCTGTTGCATCAAGAAGCATATTCGTGGCAGAGTTATCAGACTCTGTTATCATAACTCTGGCAAGTTCGTCTACTGTATAAACAGCTTTTGAACCCTTGAACTGCAGACTTCCGGAACCTTCTGACTTGTAATAATTAGTCATTGCAATTTTATCATCGAGCTTTATCATTCCCATTTCAATGGCTTTAAAAAGCTGAATCAGTACCGGAACTTTTATTATACTTGCAGTTGCATAAACCTTTCCTGAGTTCAAATCAGCATGTTTTCCCGATTCATAATCCCAAACATAAACAGATGGTTTTAATGTAGGAAATTTTGATGCAAGATATTTCAGCTCATTTTCCAATGCAACAAGATGATATGTTTCATACAATGCCTGCATTTGAGGTTTCTTTGTTTCTGTGCCTGAGAGCATATTCATGCCAAGAAAATGGCTGTTGTGCAGGTACAAAGATGTAGGTCTGTAAAGAGCATACATATCCGTACGTACTTCCGGATATTTGGGCGTACGCATAAATATCGGACGGGTAATCTGATTCATATATACCGGTGCAACATACATTACAAATACCGCACAAAAAAGAATCTGTACAAGAAATGCAAACGGATTTATCTTTCTTTTTATATTTTTTTTATGTTTTAAGACAGCCGGTCTGACATTTGTTTTATATTTGCTGTGCGCATATCTGTCAGATTGAACGGTTTTATTATAATCAAAGGTATTTTTATAGCCATTGAATGACTGCTTGCGAAGCGGCGTTGCCAACCCTCTAATCCCCCAAAAATCTAATATATTTATATATTAATTATAAAATATCACTAATTCCATACTACATATGAAGTAATATACAACTGTCAACACATTAGCATTTATTTCGGAAAAAGAACAATTTATTACGAGATTTTAAAAATATATATGAATTTGGTTCGTATATATTATATACATTTACAAACACATCTGCTATTATAATTATTATAGTAAACACAAGGATGAATTATTATGAAAAATATTGTAATCTTTAGCGACGGTGACAGCAAAGAACTTGAAGCACTTGTCTCTACAAATGAAGAATATGATGTAAGGTCAAAAAATATAGATGAAATCAAAGATGCACTAAAATACAATCCGTCTTTGATAATTTTAAAATGCGCAGAGCCAAAACTCAAAGAAGTCTCAATGGTAACAAAATTGCCTTGTCCTGCATTGATTGTAGCAGAAAAGTTTATTGACGAAATTCTCTTCAGAGGCGATTCATATGACTTTGTTACAGAGCCGATTGATGAAAAAGAGCTCCGGCTCAGAGTTAAAAACCTTTTAAAAATCAAAGAACTGAAAGAAACTATCAATCAGGTTTCCACAACTGATGCTCTTACAGGGCTTCATAACAGAAAATTCCTTCACGAAAGACTTGAAGCAGAAATATCAAGAGCAAAAAGATATGACACAAAACTCAGCTGCCTGCTGCTGGATATAGACTTTTTCAAGGTCGTAAACGATATGTACGGCTATGACTGGGGTGATGTTCTTTTAAAGAAAATAGCTGAAATGCTCAAAGCCTTTATTAGAAAAGAAGATATTTTGACAAGATACGGTGATGAAGAGTTTATCGTTATATTGCCGAACACTCCTGAAGAAAACGCATTTATCTTTGCAGAACGTTTCAGAAGAGAAATTGAAAAGATGGAGTTTATTCCTGCAGGTGAAGAAGAAAGACATCCTATCACTATCTCCGGAGGAATTTCGTCTTATCCTTTCCTTCAGAATGTTGAAGAAGATGCAAATACTCTTATCAGATACGCAGAACATGCTCTTTACAATGCAAAAAAACGTGGTAAAAACAAAATCGTTCAGTTCTCGCAAATTAATATTGAATACTAAAAAAAGCTCCCTGAAAAGGGAGTTTTTTTTTAAAGATTTTTTATTTGATATACAATATCCACAATTTCCTGAGTCAAATCTTTTTGTGTTTTTGTATTTTCAAAAACTTTTTTTGCAAAGTCAGCTTTTTGATAATCGCCAAGATTATTTATCCTAAAAAATTCCGTAAGAATTTTTGTCATGGGGGCATCATATTTAAAATCAGAAATTCTGCATTCACAAATATTTTTGTATGAATTGTTTATTGTCCTTTTAATAAGATTGAGAGAAAAAATATCCTCAAATTCTCCATGATGAATGAGGTATATTCTGTCTTTGTCCCTAAGCACACTATGAATTCTTGATGCAGTTTGTGCCGCATCTGCATCAAGCAGAATAAATATCGGGGTTTTCAATTCATCCTTCAGCTCGCAATATAATTTTTCAACCTGATTTTTTCCGCCTGCACTTACAAGTTTTACGCCGTATTTATCAAAATTGTATCCTGCTATTGATGCAAATTTCGGCATAAGAATTTCTTCTGTTACCCCTTCGCACAACAAGATTTTTTCAACAGGAAAACACAGATTATATCTTTCCCTGAGAGCTGTTAAAGCACTGTAGTCATTTTGTGCAAGCAAAAGTCTTTTTAAATTTAGTGCAATAGTATTAAATTTCTTGACAAGAGGCAAAACTCCGTTAATATTAATATCAATATCAACGAGATTTGAGATATCTTCATTGAGAATATACGTATTTTCAATCTCCTGTCTCAATGTTTTGTTAAAACCAAAATCAGGCTTCACATCAGGAGAATAAAAAGACACAGACTCGTTCCAAATTTTTTCCACAATTGACTTTAAAACATCTGTATCCAGCTGCAAAATTTCTTTTTTTGACAACTTGGGAGAAATAAGATATTTGCACAGCAATTCAGAAAAAACACGATAATATTTGATTTCAGGATATTTAAAACGGGTCAGTCTGTCCAAAGATAATACCAAATCTTTAGATGAAACAATTGAAAATTTAATTTTTTCGGTGATTACTTCTTTATGCAAAACTTTATGAAACTATTTTCTTAATATTACTTATAAATTATAACAAAAAAAGCAATTTTAAAAATTTATGGGTTTTAAGAAGACAAAGGTTAATGTGTGAAATGTATAACATATCTGGTGTGAATAGTATAAATAGCTACAAAGGAATTTACAATACACCACAAACAGGCGGTGTAAGAAAAAGTGACGGTATTCAATCGCCTGTTGCTTCAAAATTCGTATTCACACATTCAACAAACACAACACAAACTCCGAAACTGTCATTCGGTGCGGTATACAATGCTGCCCCTGCTGTAAGAACAGTTTTGTCCGGGAAAGAAGAACAGGACAAATATAATACAATTTCCGCAATGGTCGACAAGAAAGTCAAAAAAGACCTGCATGAATTGCTTAAAACAGGAAAACTCCTTGATACAAGCTCAAATGACAAAACAACAACACTGGATAATATTTACAAAATTGCCACACAAAAAAGAATTGCTGGTTTAAATACAAAAACTATTGTTGAAGATGTAATATCAACAATAAAAAATCCCTTTAATATCACACAAAAATTCGGAGATATTCCGGTTAACCTTCAAAACGAGATAATTAACGAGGAGAAAAGACAGGGAAAAAACATTTCATCTCTGGATCTGGATGTAAAATCGAGCACCTGCCCCGCAGCAAGTATAGAGTTCAATCTTGCACACAAAATGCCTGCGGAATTTGCAAGAATGGCAGAAGGTCTTACGTCCGAAAAAATGTCAGTTGAAAAGAAAATAAATGTAAATGAGCTCTCACAAGGACTGATGGATACAATATGGATGCTCAATGAATTCGGAACGCCACACAAACTTGACAACTGGAATACGCTCAGAGTAACACTGCAGCCTGACAGAAATGCTATTATCAGAGCACGTGTTCAAAATACGTACAGGGACCCGGGAGAACGTTCTGTTTTGGACGTATTGATGCAATCAACATTTATGAATGTCGGAGCACAGAATACATACGACTCCTTGATTGATAAGAGAATACCAAAATATAACGAAGATGACAGCGGTCTTATTGACATTGAAAAAAACTTTGCAGAAGAACTTGCAACAGGAAAAGGGAAAGTTTGTGTAACTTATCAAAGAATTGATGACAACGGAAGACTCGTCGGATATGAATGTGAGCCGTATGAAACGCTCGACCATATCCAGAAAACACTCAATGCCGGAGACAATGTCATAATCGGCTATACATACTGCGATATGAACAACAATGTAATAGGCGGACATGAAATTACGATTATAGGCATAGAAACAGATAAAAAAGGCAAAAAATACTTTATCTGCAATGATACTGATGACGGAATATACGGGGCAATCAAATATCCCGTTGATGAAATGCTGCCAAGAATTCATCATGCCGGAATACCAAAATCCGTACTTGTCGACAATGTTGAATTTGTTGAAGGCTGGAAAGAACTGTTACAGATATACAAAGACACAAGAGTGCAGCAGGAAGTCCAAAATTCACTGCAAAATACCCGTCTTACCGTCTTAAATCAATAAACATAAATTTTTTGGACAAGCTCTTTTTCTTCTCTTATAATTAAGAAAAGAAAAAGATTAAAATTTTTATACGAGGACGGAGTTAAGATGAAAGCAGTAGTTTTTGATAACGGGCTAAAGCTTGAGAACAATTATCCCATGCCTGAACCTCAAAAGGGCGAAGCGCTTATAAAAGTAACAACTATCGGTATTTGTAATACAGATTATGAGATAACAAAAGGCTATATGGGATACAAAGGAATTCTGGGACACGAATTCACAGGGATTGTTGAAAAAGCACAGGACAAATCACTCATAGGAAAAAGAGTAGTTGGAGAGATAAACTGCGGATGCGGCGAGTGCGAATGGTGCGCTCAAGGATTGGAACGACACTGTTTTAACCGTTCTACCCTCGGGATATGGAAAAGAGAAGGATGTTTTGCGGAATATGTATGTCTTCCGGAAAAAAATCTGCTTGTTATTCCCGACAACGTAACGGACAATGAGGCTGTTTTTGTAGAACCGCTGGCTGCAGCTTTAGAAATACTAGAACAAATACATATACCTCCATACAAAAAAGTCATTGTACTAGGAGACGGCAAACTCGGAATAATCACAGCACTGGCTCTTTCTGCCTGCGGACTGGATGTAACACTTGTCGGAAAACATGAAGAAAAACTTGCTCTGGCAAAGGCACAGGGAGTTGAGACAAAACTACTCGGAGAACTAAAAGTTGAAAAAGCTTATGACTTTGTAGTTGAAGCAACGGGGTCAATTTCCGGTTTCGAAACATCGCTTGCACTGACAAAACCGAGAGGGGTGCTGGTTTTAAAAAGTACAATTGCCGCATCAAAAGAAATCAACCTTGCTCCGATAGTTGTTGATGAAATAACAATACTCGGCTCCAGATGCGGACAATTTGCTCCGGCAATGAGAATGCTTGCAGCAAAAAGAATTGACGTAAACCCTCTTATTTCAGACATTTATCCTATTGAAAAATCAATAGAAGCATTTGAAAGAAACAAAGAAAAATCATCTGTGAAGGTTCTTGTAAAATTTGGATAAACTAAAACGGCACAAAGAAAAAATAATAGGTTTAATAATCAGTATTATTTTTATAATACTGATATTGTGGAAACTTGATTTTCAAAGACTAATAGAAACTTTTAAAATTTTTGATTACAAAGTTTTGCTTATATTTGTTCCTTTATATGTTCTCGGGCTGTATATCCGTGGATTTCGATGGAAATATCTCCTGTGCGGGACAAGCAAACTTACGGTAAATGAAGCATTCTTTGCCTTTACTACGGGAAATACTCTGAACAGCTATCTGCCGGCAAGGGCGGGAGATTTTTGGAGAGCCTATCATGTAGGCGGAAAACTTGATGAAAGTCGTATGAAAATGCTGGGTTCAATTATTCTTGAGAGAATAATTGACGGAATATCGGTATTGCTGATTTTGTTGTTTGCAGTTTTAACATATTTTAAACACGAATGGGTGCTGAATATTACTTATGCTGCGGCTGCATTGTTTTTGGGAAGCCTATTATTCTTTTTTATTTTATTTAAAAGCAATAAAATAAGCCGGATATTTCACAAACTGTCAGAGTTTAAGATACTGGCAAAATACCGTCAGCAGCTTCTTAAAGCTGAAGACTTATGCACAAAATTTTTGGAAGGATTTCAGGCTCTGAACAATCCGAAATGCCTTTTTATGGCATTTTTTACAAGCTGCCTTGCCTGGGCAATTGAATGCATATTAACATACTTTTTAATCTGCGCATTCGGTATACATTTCGGAATATCTATCGCATTTTTTGTGCTGAGTTTTCTTGCTCTCTCGACAATAATCCCATCTTCGTCTGTGTTTGTCGGCCCATATCAGTATGCATACATTCTGGCTCTCGGAATATATCATATAGACAAAGCAAATGCACTGGGCATTGCTTTTATACATCAAATTATCATAATGCTTACTATTACAGTTATTTCAATAATTTATTTCACAATAACAGATACAAAGCTAAAAGATATAAACAGCGAATTGGAAAAACAGGGCAACGGAATTTATGAATAACACACCAAAAGCAAACAGACTGCATATAGGTATCTTTGGAAAAAGAAATGCGGGAAAATCATCTCTTATCAACAGACTTGTAAATCAAGACATATCAATTGTTTCGGATATTGCAGGAACAACAACGGATCCTGTTGAAAAGACAATGGAGTTTCTGCCGCTCGGTCCGGTTGTGTTTATAGATACAGCAGGTGTTGACGACATAGGTGCTCTCGGAAACCAAAGAATTGAAAAAACAAAAAAAATTTTTGACAGAACCGATATCGCAGTAATCATTTGTGACTCAAACGGCTGGGATAACTACGAAATAAATTTGTATAACGAATTTAAAAAAAGAAATATACCTGTGCTTGCGGTTGTAAATAAGCAGGATATAAAACAAATAGATGAAAAAGCCCTTGCAAATATCAAGAACTTTGTCCAAGCCCCTATTCTCGCAAGTATTGTGCAAAACAGAGACGTTGTATACAGTCTAAAAAAACAGCTCGTTGATGTTTGTCCTGATGATTTCATCACCCCGCCGTCAATTCTGGGTGACATTGTCGAGGAAAAAGACACTGTCATTCTTGTTATACCTGTAGATAAAGAAGCACCCAAAGGCAGAATAATTCTCCCTCAGGTTCAGGTATTAAGAGACCTTTTGGACAATAGGTGCAAGGCGTTTGTAACACAGGAAACAGAATTAAAAGAAACACTTGAAGAACTGAAACACAAACCAAGACTTGTAATTACAGATTCTCAGGCATTTGCAAAAGTATCGCAGGATGTTCCGGAAGACATAGAACTGACGTCTTTTTCCATACTTTTTGCAAGACTTAAAGGAAACCTGCAGGAATTTTACAACGGAGCAAAAAAAATCGATATTCTTCAAGACGGGGATAAAGTTCTTATTTGCGAAAGCTGCTCGCACCACCAAATTGAAGACGATATTGCACGTGTAAAAATCCCTAACTGGCTGAGAAAAAAAACGGGCAGACAAATTGAATTTGTTTATCATTCCGGTCATGATTTCCCCGAAAACCTGCAGGACTATGCTCTTCTAATCCACTGCGGAGCCTGTATGACAAACAGAAGAGAGGTTTTATCAAGAATTATGAAATGCAAAGAAGCAAATCTTCCGATTACAAATTACGGAATTACTATTGCTCATTGCCTCGGAATATTGAAAAGGGCACTTGAACCTTTTAATATAATAGACACGGCAGAATAAAGCTATTATAATAAAGTAAAGATTTTGTGAGGAATAAAAAATGACAGAACAAAGACGCTGGTATGACAAAGACCCTGTACTCAAAGAAGCTCTTGAGTTGCTGAGACTTCAAACAGATGAAACAAAGGCCGAAGCGGCAGATTATATAATGAAGCTTCAAGAACAGGTTGCTGCAGACGTCATTGAGCATCTTTATGAAACTATCGCAAAATATCAGGGAAAAGGAAACCGCTGGTATGACAAAGACCCTGTTATGCTAAAAGCAATAGAAATGCTCCGCCTTGCACCTCCCAAAATGCAGAGAATTGCCGCTTTAAAACTGCTTTTGGCTCTTGAACAAAAGTCAACAGAAGGTCTAGACGATTTAAAATAAGAAAAAAACAATGAAAAGCCACCTGAAAGATTTACCACTTCGTGATGTACAAAACCTCATCGACAACCGGGGAATTGAAATCCAGAAAGTCGGAATAAAAAATGTTGACGTACCTTTGATTATTCAAAGAAAAGGAATGGATAATCAGGTAGTATATGCTACCGCCCAAATTTGTGCATCTCTTGATATGAATTACAAAGGCACTCATATGTCCAGATTTATGGAAATTTTAAATGAGTGGAGAGAAAAAGAACTTCTCGGTGTAGATATAAAAGGCTGCCTTATTGCCATACAAAAAAAGCTCGGTGCAAGAGCAGCACAGGTAAAATTCAATTTTAAATATTTTATTGAAAAAGAAGCACCGGTCTCCAAACAAAAGTCACTGATGGCTTATGACTGTTCGTTTGAGGGTAAACTTGACGGAGACAAATACAATTTCTTCTTGGGTGCAAAAATTCCCGTAACTACACTCTGCCCGTGTTCAAAAGAAATTTCCGACTACTCTGCACACAATCAGCGTGCTTTTGTAAAAGTTTTAATCAGCTATGACGAAAACGAACACATATGGCTTGAAGATTTAATATTAGAAATAGAAAAAACAGCTTCTTGTGAAGTTTATCCCCTTTTAAAAAGAGAAGATGAAAAATTTGTTACAGAAAAAGCCTATGATAACCCAAAATTTGTTGAAGACGTGCTTCGGGATATAGTTCTAAAATTCAGAAACAACAAAAAAATAAAATATTTTGAGGCAGAAGTAGAATCAATAGAAAGCATACACAATCACAGTGCTTGGGCATACCAGTTGGAGACAAAAAAATAAATGAAAGAACTTTTTAACGAATATGCAAAATCAATTGAAACATACATAATGTTCCAAATAAAACAAGAAGCTGCAAAACTAGCCCCGCAGCTTGAAGAAAAAGGCAGAAGTCCTATTGCTCTTGCAATGGGGGCACCGGTTGCACCGCCGCCTAAAAAAGTTTACGAAACAGTCATAAATTCTCTTTCTATTCCACAAATTCATACATACTCCACACCAAAAGGAGAAGGGTGGTTTTTAGAGGCTGTTAAACAAAGAATGCTGAAGCGTTTTGGGGTAGAATTGGATGCCCAAAATGAGATTTTCTCTTTGATAGGTTCAAAAGAAGGTCTTGCGAATTTTATCAGAGCATTGATTAATCCGACAACCAATGAAAAAGAAAAAGATATAATTCTGGTACCTGATCCAGGATATGCATCATACACGCAAATGGTAAAAACAAACGGCGGACTGAGCTACGGATACAAACTCTGCAAAGAAAACAACTATATGCCGGATATGTATAAGGTATGGGAAGAGTTGAAACAACAAAATCTTGACGAAAAAAAAGTCAAAGCAATGATAATCAACTACCCGTCCAATCCTCTGGGAGCTACTTGTACAAAAGAATATCTGCAGCACATAGCAGACTTTTGCAAAGAAAAACAGATATGGCTTTTGAGCGATGCTGCTTACTGCGATATATATTTTGAAGAAAATAGCAGACCTCACAGTGTTCTGGAAGCATCGGGTGCAAAAGATGTTGCTGTTGAGTTTTTCAGTTTTTCAAAGCCGTATTCAATGACAGGATTTCGTCTCGGATGGGTTTGCGGAAACAAAGATGCTGTTTCAACATTCGGAAAACTCAAATCAACTATTGACACAGGTATATTTAAGGTAATACAAAAAGCAGGAGCGGAAATTCTAAACTCACAAGAAGGCGATGATTACATAAATCAGTCAAATATAGACTTCAAAAGAAAACAAATGATTGTAATAAACGGCTTAAGAGAGCTGGGCTGGGACATAAAAGATGAAGATATTCCAAAAGCAACTTTTTACATCTGGCAGCCTATACCAAAACGTTACAAAACATCCAAAGAATTTACGGATGACCTGCTTCGTACATCAGGAATAGTTGTTGTACCTGGTAACGGATTCGGGCAATATGGAGAAGGATTTTTCAGGCTATCAGCTGTTGCAACTGATGAACAATTGTATGAAGTAATAGAAAGAATGAAAAAGGACGGTTTTTACTTTTAAAGATGAAACAAACCACTGTAATTGTTGATTATGATGCGGGTAACCTGAAAAGCATTGCAAATATGCTGAATTTTCTTGGAGAAGATTTTTTGATCTCTTCAAAAGCCGATGACATAAAAAATGCCGGCAGAATAATTTTTCCGGGTCAGGGACACTTTCGGCAGGCTGTAGAAAACCTCGACAAAAAAAATTTAATCGAGCCTATAAAAGCAGTAGTAAATAACGGCAAACCCTTTCTCGGAATATGCCTCGGGCTGCAGATTCTATTTGAAAAAAGTGAAGAAGCCCCAAATTTTGAAGGTCTCTCTATCCTGAAGGGCGAAGTAAAAAAATTTACCTCTGGAAAAGTTCCTCAAATAGGATGGAATAGGATTAAAACAACAAAAAACAATTCATACTTAGACGACAATTTTTTCTATTTTGTCAATTCATTCTATGTTGTTCCTGAGGACAAATCAATCATTTCTTCAACAGCAAATTACAATATTGATTTTTGTTCATCAATACAAAAAGACAATCTGACAGCGGTTCAATTCCACCCCGAAAAGAGTGCAGATGCGGGTATGAACTTTTTCAAATTATGGATTAGCAAAGCTTAAACGTCCCGCATCAACAAAGTTGACGAGCGACAACAGACTGTTTTTAACTGAGTAGCCGTTTTTGATGTTTTTTGCGCGTAATTTTAAATCAAACAGTATAAAATCTGATTTTGAAAGTATACGCAGTTCCTTGTTTTTCTTGCTCATAGAATTCTCTTTATTTTCTTTTAACTAAAACCTAAAATTTATGTTCTTAATTTTATAAAAACAATTTAAGGATTAAAATTTTAAAATCAAAAAAATTTGTAATATTTGTTAACATGTTTTAATTTGTTAAAAACCAACGCTTGAATTATAATCTTGGTATGTCAAACAGAAACAGAAGATTAAGAGTTATTGCAGGAGTATTGCTGAATGTATGGATGATGTCATCCAACGTTGTCTTCTCTGTGCCCGTACCTCCTGCAGCATCTTCAAATCAAACTGCTTCATCAAAAATAGAAAAACCGGCTGATATAAAAAAACAACCTGAAACTAAAAGCAAAAGTTCTGCAAAAGAAACAATAAAACACAAAATAATTAAACAAAATCCTAATAAAAAAGAAAAAGACAAAAATTCTCAAAAAATTCAAACAAAAAATGAAAAAATCAATTTAAAAGAAAAATTTAATTTTCATAAACAAGAAAAACAGCAGGAACAAACAAAAGGCGAAATACAGGACAAACCTGTTACTCAGGACAAACTTGATGCATATCAAGACTTAAGAAATCAGGCAAAATTTCTTTATAACTCAAACAAATCCGCAGATGCATTGTCTATATACAAGAAAATTCCTGATGCGGAAAAGACATCAGAAGACTGGATGATTCTTGCAAATATAGCACAAGATGAAGGCAAAACCATAGATGCGGTATTCTTTTTAAAAAAAGCAATCCTTGCAGATGACAAAAATTACAAAGCCCACTACAATCTTGGTAACATATACTTTTATGACAACAAAATAAATGCAGCACTCGGTGAATACAGAAAAGTTTTAAGATTAAACAAAGATTATGCATATGCTTATTACAACAAGGGCTGCTGCTATTTAAAGAAAAAAAGCTGGTACAATGCTAGATATGAGTTCGGACTTGCAATAAAAGCAAATCCTGACGATCCGGTTTTTTATTACAATCTTGCATATACATACAAAATGCTAAAAAAGCCTAAAAAAGCTCAAGAAGCGCTCGATATGTACAACAAACTTATGTCTGAATAAATTAGCAAAAAATATTTTTACAGTTTTTTGAACCTATATGAAAATTTCAGCAGTAAATCAAAATCTCAATAACCGCATATATTTCGAGCAGAAAACAAAGTTAAACAACAGAAAATACAAGATCTATGACATAAATTCATCTAATCTAGTTTCGCAGTTGCCGCCGGCTCAACACAACCGCCACCTGCTCACTTTTTCAAATGACACTCAAAAAATTTGCTCACGTTCCTTATTGCAAAATTTTCTCGAACAGCCTTTCGTTCGGACATATTGTGTACCTTCTTTTAAAGGTTTTGACATAAAGAAAGAAGCAGATGATTTTATAAAATATCAAAAGGCAAAAAGAGCCGCTAATGAACTTTTTGAATACACGCAGGAAAATCCGGGAACTTTCATTCTAAGATTTTTCAATCTTGACTTACTCGAGGGCATACAATATAAAATTGATGTCTTCAAAGATCTGACAATGAAAGAAATACAATACCTGAGCGAAGGTTTGCATGTAATTGCGGTAAAAAGGGGCTGCAACCATATGTGCGGTCACTGCTATGCTGATGCAAAGCCATCGAACAGAGAAATGTCTTACGAAGATTTCCACAAAATTATGGATGGATTCAAAACATTACGAAAAAGACTGCACAATATTGATATATATGGAGAAAATTTCCCGAGTGCAAGCGGGGATTTAATATTTTTGTCTACTGAATTATTTTACGATTCAGACTGTATGGATATAGTCTTGAAAAATAATAAAGGCAAAGAATTTGACTTTACACAGCTCACAACAGAGCTGTATGAGTCAATGGGAAGAAAATCCGTTTTTGATACTTCAGGCTGGTACAGAAATAACACAAAAATGCAAAAACGTGCAGAAAAATATGCAGAATTTTTCTCTAGTAAAGAAAATATGGATATGCTAAATCAATTTAATATTTCTTTCAATGTATTCAACGCCTCTTATATCGGTTCAATTAATGCATTGAAAAAAGGCAATCAGGAAAAAGCAAAACAATTGAGAGAAAGATATGTATCAGATATGGCAAATGTATTGTTTACGTTCACTCCTTTATTAAAAAGTCCAAAATTTAGTATCATTATGCGTGCGTGCGATCCCAGAGACAAAAACACAAAATATTTCAGACCTGAAGATATGGAGGAATTGTGCTGCGACGTTATAAAGAAACTAAAAGAAATGTATACAAAAGACTTAACAGGAGAGCAAAAACATATAAAAACTTACAATGATCTGAGAAAAAACCTGGAACTTTACATTCAAAAAATGTCTTTAATTGACACTGAACTCAATTCTTCGGGCAGAATGCAAAAATTTTTGAAAGAACATAATATAAAATCACAAACAATGCAAAATCACGCAGAAGTAACACCTCTTGTCATAAAAGAATTTAAACACGACCCGAGAAATGCGCATATACTAATGCAAAGGATTATAGACACTGACGGAAGAGTATACAATATGGACTACGCAAGATTTTTAAAAACAGAAATCCAGCTCAATTTGGAAGGCAAAAATACACCTACGCCAAAACTCGCAAACACTGTTGAAGATTTTGTAATAACAAAGAAAAATATAAACAAATAAGATTAGCCAATCGGGTAATAGCCAGTAAAATTTTAAAGGCTAATATAGAGGTAACATTTAATTACCCAGACACAATCCAGCTATTTTACCCGTCAGCAAAATGACGGGTTTATTTTTTGCAGATAATATAAAATCCAGTTATTCTTTGGCTAGAGCAATACCCGCAAGAATATTTGTTTCAAAGTGTTTACAACACTACAATAATATCTTATTCAATATTGACACCTGTTTATGTGCTTGTTAAACTTGACAGTACAATGTTAGATAGGTAAGTTGTCTTAAAATGCAGGGGCAGTCAGATAAAATAAAAGCTCAGGCTACAACTCCTCAAAAGAAAGGAAACAAAAATGTACGCAATAGTTGAAACAGGCGGAAAACAGTACAAACTTGAAGAAGGTCGTTACGTTGATATCGAACTCGTTGACGGCGAAGAAAATGACAAAGTCGTATTTGACAAAGTTGTTATGCTCGTAAACGGTGCAAAATCCAAAGTTGGTGCACCTTACGTTGACAAAGCTTCTGTTGAAGGAAAAATCGTTAAACACGATAAAGCAAAAAAAGTTATTGTTTTCAAACAAAGAGCTAAAAAAGGCTACAGAAGAAAACAAGGACACAGACAGTTCTTCACAAGAGTTATGATTACAAAAATCAGAACTACAGCAGCAAAATCAAAAGCAGCAGCAACTGAAGCTCCTGCAGAAGAAGCATAGAAATACGGTTTTTCCGTTATTTATTGTTATAAATAATAAAAAGGAGATATAAAAATGGCACATAAGAAGGGCATGGGCTCAACAAAAAACGGTCGTGACAGCGAAAGCAAGCGACTCGGTGTGAAAAAATTCGGCGGTGAATCAGTTCTTGCCGGCAACATTATTGTTCGCCAGAGAGGCACAAAATTCCACCCGGGCAACAATGTTGGAATAGGCAAAGATGACACTTTATTTGCATTGATTGACGGCAAAGTCGTATTTGAGCCGCACAGACGTGACAGAAAACAGGTCAGCGTATACGCTGTGTAAAACAGAAATAAAATAAAAAAACAGCAGTTTCAAAAAAAACTGCTGTTTTTTTATTGCAAATTAGAGTCAACTTTTTTAACAAAATAGTTTTTATATATATAGTATTAGTTTTCAAAATGAGTTAAAATAATACAATGGACAACATAAAAGATATAACTAAAATACTTGAAAAGGTTAAAGAAGAGGACAAAACACCTGATGCGCCAAAGCAGCAAACAGCCACAAATCCTATCTTCAAAAAACTTGTGCAATTTGCAAATACAAAGTTGTCCAAAAAGTTTGATATCAATGATCTTTTGAGATAAATGTATTATTTAAAAAACACTCTCTTTTTGAATTTGACAAAAAATCAAAAAGCCTCTCTTTTTGGCTTTATAAAAAGCTTTGTCAAAAAATACAAAGACAAAACAACAGACGAAATCCTTGACCTGTATATTGAAGAAGAGCAGTATTACCATGAAGTAAATAATCCGCATTTTGAATGGGTTATACCTGAATTTGAAAACGAAAAATTTTTGAATGAACTAAAAACACTTATCAACGAAAATAAAAAACAGCTGGAATTGAAAGAAAAACAGAAACCGTTTCTTGAAAAGCAAAAAGAACTGGCTAAAGAACAGAGAAAAAAAGCAGCCGAGTTTAAAATGTCAAAAGAAAAACCCACAAAAAAACAGCTGTACTATTATGATAAACTTTGCAAACAGTATAAAATAGAAAAAGAAGATACGGCAGAAAAATCACGCCTTGATCTGAAAAACATGATAGGAAAAATACTTGATGAACAGCAAGAACCTGCAAAAAAGGGATTTGATACAGATATATAGAAACAATGGTTTTTCGACAGAAGAAGCCTCTGCGGAAATAGATTTTGCAATTGAACTCATGTGCGGAATATCCCCCAAAGACCTAATAATGGGCATTATGCCTGATCCGAAGGATATAGAAAAACTAAAAAAGCTTATAGAAATCAGAACATCAACGAGACAGCCGATAGCCCAGCTTTTGGGACACACTTTCTTTATGGGGCAAAAGTTTGAGGTAAATGAAAATACACTTATTCCCCGACCGGAAACGGAACTTCTGGTTGCAAAATCCGTCGAAGTAATAAAACAGCACAATTTGAAACAAGTTCTTGATATAGGAACAGGATGCGGATGTATCGCCTGTATGATAGCAAAAAAAACTGACGCTCAGGTTCTTGGTGTTGATATATCAAATGAATCATTAAAAATTTCACTAAATAATGCAATGCATCTCGATCTTATGAACAGAGCACTGTTTCGAAAATCTGACATATTCTCTAAAATAAGACCGGAAGAAAAATTTGATGTAATTGTTTCAAATCCGCCGTACATACCGCCTTTTGAAAGAGAGAATCTTCAGATAGAAGTAAAGCTCTATGAACCGGCAACTGCACTATTTACCACAGATTCGCTGGGAATTGAGTTTTACAAAAAAATAATACCGATCTCAAAGGACTATTTGAACAAAGGCGGGTTTGTACTGTTTGAATTGGGAATAAATCAGGCATGTCATGTAAGAAAAATATTCGAAGAAAATCACTTTAAAGATATAGAAATATTCAAAGACGTAACGGGAATAGAGCGTGTAATCAAAGCACAGCTTGACTAAACAGATTTACAAAAACTGCTTGCAATTATATTTAAAATATGTATAATAATATTATTAGGAATAATTCTTATTAAAGAAAGTGTTCCGAAGGTAATTATGGTACTAGTATGAAAGAGGTAAATTATGGCTAAATTCGTATGTTCAGTTTGCGGTTATGTACACGA
Organism: Candidatus Gastranaerophilales bacterium; assembly: GCA_944326535.1. Classification (GTDB taxonomy): domain Bacteria; phylum Cyanobacteriota; class Vampirovibrionia; order Gastranaerophilales; family Gastranaerophilaceae; genus Limenecus. Next base: position 22,067 of record CALVEJ010000023.1, read on the forward strand.
AGGAGACACTCCTCCGGAAAAATGCCCTCTTTGCGGCGTAGGCGCAGACAAATTTAATAAAGTTGAAGAAGGTCCTCAAGGCTGGGCTGACGAACACAGAATCGGCGTAGGGGCTGATGTTGATGCTGAAGTAAAACAGGGATTAAAAGACCACTTTATCGGCGAATGCACAGAAGTAGGTATGTACCTTGCTATGAGCAGACAAGCAGACAGAGAAGGTTATCCTGAAGTAGCTGAAGCTTACAAAAGAATTGCATTTGAAGAAGCTGAACACGCAGCAAAATTTGCGGAACTTCTCGGTGAAGTAGTTACTACATCTACTAAAAAGAACCTTGAAATGCGTGTAGAAGCAGAATCAGGCGCTTGTGCAGCTAAAAAAGCAATTGCAACAAGAGCAAAAGAACTCAACCTTGATGCAATCCATGATACAGTTCACGAAATGTGCAAAGACGAAGCTCGTCACGGACAAGCATTTGCAGGATTGCTAAAAAGATACTTCTCATAAGATCCAAGTCTTATCCGAATACGCCCTCTTTAAAAAGAGGGCTTTTTTATTTTGATTTTTTCTCTTTTTCTTCTCTTTCAGTAACAATATCTTCGAACTGCATCATTACATCCATACCGACAACCTGTTCAAGTGCAGATCGCTTGGAAAGAAAGTCGGCTCTGAGCTGGCTTTGTTTATTCAGCGATTCTCTGTAAAAAGCATCTATCATAATAACCTGCTCATCAGTCATACCCTGAGAATTCAGGAAAGTATTTCTTCTTTTTGAGACCAGTTCATCAGAACGAATCAATGCCTCACGAGCAGCCATATAGTCAAAGTAATAATTCACAATTTTTCTTTGCAGCTCTTCTATTTTCCTGATTAGAACGACCATGTCGGCATCATTAACTTTTGAAAATTTGTAGTTTAAATCTTTGTCATCTACAGACATAGAGCCAAGGATACTGCTCCCCATAATAGAAGAAATTGCGGCAATAGGATTGCCGATACCTATTCCTGCAAGGCTGCCCACTGTAGAAATCGGCTGAATAATCTTTTTGACGATACTCTCATTTGGCTTGTCTTCATCAGGATTTGAGAGCTTGTATACAATAAACTTTATTGTTTCGCTGTTTTGTGCAGCCCCTATCCACAATAATTTTACATCCCCGAGGACATCCGCTGATTCTAGTTCGCCGTCATCACTGATTTCTTTTGCAATTTTTTTCAGGCTTAAATCAGCATACGTAATTTCCTTGACTGCCTCACTATTTTTGTCGAGACTCGCCTCTTTTGAATCAACTTTCTTATCCGCATCGGATACTTTGTATGCATTCTCGGGCATGTTTCCGACACCCAGACGATTAGCGGGCGGCAGCGGCTGAGTAATGTCATCAAGTGTAATTGCATAAGAAGCAGATGACAAAACAAGCTGAGCAAGTATAACGGCTGTCAAAATTTTATTTCTTTTCATTTTGACCTCCGTTTGTCTGTGTTTTTTGTGAATTGCCTTTTGATGTCGAATTATTGGATTTCATAAGCTTCTGAGAAAACAGTTCATTTTTAAAAGCATACTGATACAAATTGAGGTTTTGAACCGTCTTTTTGCCGGCAACTCTTTCAAGATCCATTTGATACTTTCTGGCTTCTTTTAAAAGCCTGAACTCATCAAAAACCAGATCATCATACATTGCTCCGGAAACAATAATTTCCATCTGATTGTCACTTTTGAGTGCATTTGAATAATTTTTGTTATACAAAACCAAACGCTGTCTTGTGTCCTTAATCTGACTCAAGACCATCTTGTAGTTGTAATAGGAGTTTATTATCTGATCCTGCAGGGATTCTATCATACCCGCAAGTTCAATCAGCTCTGTATCGGTTAACGGCATTTCTTTTGGATTGTTTGCTTTGGACAGATAATTGTTTGCAAGTCTGCCTGTTGCATAAGATGCAGACTGAACCATATAGTTTGCCCCAAAAAGTGCCGGTACAAAAGATGCACCGTTAATCAATGCGGAAACAGATTTTGCCATAATAGAGGAATGATATCTCTGCTGGTCCGGAGGAATAGAAAGCTTTTTCATAGCAAATTTTATAATACTGTTGTTTTCAACAGTAGCCTTCCAGAGCATATCAATATCCTCAAGATCCTTTTGTTGCTGAAGCTGTACAATACCCTTCAGTGCAGTATCTTCATCTATTGTCAGTTCTTTTGTTTCTTTGACAACCTTTGGGGTGTATTTTACTTTTTGTTCATTTGCGTTTTTCAGTTCAATTTCCTGAGAAAAAGAACAATTTGTAAGAGCAAAAAATATAATTCCTAAAGATAATAACTTCCTCATACATGTACTTTATATCACACAAGTAACGGGGAAGAAAATTTCTTGTATATAATGTAAAATAAATGTAACCACGGAGGATATATTATGATAACTGACATATTAAAGGAGATTGCACACATCTATTCTGAACTGGAATACGTCAATGCCGTTGTACTTTCCGGCTCAAGAACATCAAACCAGAATGACGAGCTTTCCGACTATGACATTTATGTTTATTCGGATAGAGAAATACCTGTCGGGTTTAGAAAAGAACTTGCGCAAAAATATGCATCCGAATGTGAAATAGACAACCGTTACTTTGAAACGGGTGATGAATGGACATTAAAAGACGGAAAAACCGGTTTTGATTTTATGTTCAGGAATAAAAACTGGATAGAAGATATGATAGAAAATGTATGGACAAAACACTATGCATCAAACGGTTATACGACCTGTTTTCTGCATAATGTTTTTACATCCGAGATTCTGTTTGACAGGGACAACTGGTTTAAAGACTTGCAGACAAAAATCTCCGGCAGCTATCCGCAGGAACTAAAAAACAATATTATAAAAAGAAACCTGATGCTGCTTTGTGACAAAAACGGAGCATCATACCTTGAACAAATACAGTTTGCAGTAAAAAGAGACGACCCCGTCAGTGTAAACCACAGGATAGCCGCATTTCTGGCAAGTTACTTTGATATAATTTTTGCCCTAAATGAAGTTTTTCATCCGGGCGAAAAAAGACAGATAAAATACGCTAAAAAACACTGCAAAACTCTTCCCGTAAACTTTGAAGAAAATATAAGAAATCTGTTATCCGCAAGTATGGATAAAAAAGAAGAAATATTAAACGAAATAATTGCCCGGTTAAAGGAAATATTACCCTGATTGATTAAATGAAAGCAGAATAAAAATTTTTCTCAAAAATAATAAAATATTTTCAGAAAACAATATGGAGAAAAACAATGGATACTGAAGAAAACAAAGAAATAAAAGAATGCCGCTGCAATGAACACAAAGCAGAACACTGGGTAAAGTTTGCGCTGCTTTTGATTGCGCTGTTTCTGGCGTGCTATCTTGCAGTATACTACGTTCTTGATCAGATGAGACACGCATACTACATCCCGTCTGCGCCGATAGAAAATATTGACAGAATAATGAGAGAACAGGACAGACTTTTTAACGAAATGAGTGCATTTCCTATGCACAACTCTGCAATGTTTGCGATAAAAAGCCCCGTAGAAACATATAAAGACGAAGCTACAGACTCATACAAGATGATTATAAACCTCAAACCGTTTGACAACAATCCGAACAACGTAAAAATCAAAATTAACGGAAACAGGGTTGATATAAACGCAGCAGCAGAGAAAACAAACAAACACTCTGACAAAGTATACACATTCAACCAGAGCTTTGTTCTGCCGGAAAATATAGATGAAGACAGAGTGACAAAAGAAAAGGTCAAACACAAATACATTATCACAATGCCGGTTGAAGAAAATGATTAAAAGAATAAGAAAAGGGTTTGAATTTTCAAATCCTTTTCTTATTCTTAATATTAATTAAAGTATATATTTTTTTGCTTTAAACAGATCTTTCAACTCGCCGGTTTTCAAAACATCTTCTATAAACGAAAGAATGCTCTCCAAATCGTCAGAAGAAACCTTTTTTATTCTTTGCGGCAGCAGTATATCAGATGTTTTTCTCGCTTGCGTAAGATAGTTATTCATTGTCAAAAATTCTTTATAAACATCCATCACAACAGCCCAGTCCTCAGGAATGTTACAGCTTTTTCCAAGATAATATCTGCAGTCCTTTTTTAGTTTCTCTATATAGCTGATAGCGTAATTAACCTCAAAAAGCATTTGTTCTTCATTAACTGTCTTGTCCAGGTAATCATTGTCCAGAATATCTTTTGGATCTGAGTCAAACTTATTACGAATATACGCAGCCCACAAAAGGCATCCAAGATAAAAAGAAACAGTATGCTCAAGCAGTTTCAACAACTGAGGATACACCATACGGAATTTAAACTTTCTCTGATGCAGCGCCTTCATAGAAAAAAGAACGTTATACGCAGCATCTATGTTTTGAGCAAATGGCAATGTATACCTGCTGTAACCCGGATCAAATAACACTCCTTTTGAAAAGTCCATAAAAATTCCCCAACTGTCTCCAAAAAAATTATAGCTTTATTTAAAAGAAAAATAAAGTTTTATAACCTTTTGTGAAAAATAATTTGAACTCATGGCATTTTTTATATATATTGTAAGTATATTTGTTGAGAGGTAGAAATGACACTTAATGTATATTTGGGGATTGACGTAGGTTCTGTAACAACAAAACTTGCTCTCGTTGACGAAACAGGAAAGTATATTGACAGCTATATGCTCAGAACATCAGGAAAACCTGTTGTTGCTGTTCAAACAGGCATGAGAGAACTTTTAAAACAGGCATTGTGCGAATATAATATACAAGGCGTAGGTACGACAGGCAGCGGCAGAAATCTTGCCGGAGCTCTGGTTGGTGCTGATGTAATAAAAAATGAAATTACGGCGCACGCTGTTGCAGCAAGCACATACGTACCCGGAGTTCAAACTATTCTGGAAATCGGCGGACAGGACAGCAAAATTATTATCCTAAGAGACGGAATTGTTACTGATTTTGCTATGAATACCGTATGCGCTGCAGGAACAGGCAGTTTCCTTGACCAGCAGGCAAACAGATTGAATGTGCCGATAGAAAAATTCGGAGAAACAGCGCTAAAATCAACTAACCCTGCACGTATTGCAGGAAGATGCGGTGTTTTTGCAGAAAGCGACCTAATCCACAAACAGCAGCTCGGATATCCTGTAGAGGATCTTTTGTACGGTCTTTGCCAGGCACTTGTAAGAAATTACCTGAGCAATCTCGCTCTCGGAAAAGAACTTCTTCCGATTGTTACATTCCAGGGCGGTGTTGCAACAAATTCGGGTATGGTAAAAGCATTTGAGGAAGCTTTAA
>CALVEJ010000024.1 GCA_944326535.1 Candidatus Gastranaerophilales bacterium
TCGCCGTTGCACCATCGCCTGTTTTCGCTGAAAAATCAGGAATCATCGGCAGTCTGCATTTCTGTGGCACTATCCTCACGGTCGCCCGCACCTGACGTTATCAGGCGGTCTGCCCTGGGGTGCCCGGACTTTCCTCACAAATTTTTTCATTTGCGCAATTATCCGGCCGCTCCTTAGTTATTATTATACACATATACCGTATAACAAGAAAGATTTTTTCAGATAATTTATTCGTTTTACTATTGATATATTAGATGCATTTTTTATCGGTGATATTTTCATTTTATCTTTTCCTTTTTCTCATTTTATCACTTAGTCTGCTGTTTTCAATCCTTATTGGAATACTGTTACCCACAGTTTCCATATACGTTTCTCACCTGCGCTTAACTTCGTTAAGCTTCGGAGACAGGCTCACTCGCTTCACTTTGTTCAGCGGTTCTCTTTGTCAAAAAATTCGTACACGTCTTCCTCTCATAAAACCTGACTTTTAGTCAGCTTTTATTCGGCAGAGTGCTCCTTATCACGAATTTTTCTCGAACAGTATTTATTCCTCTTGCACTTGCAAAATCATACATAGTATCTAATACAAAATATGTATGTCCGATTTTTTAAGTAATACTAATAAATTATCTTTTTTCAATCCCAAAACTCCCCGTTTCCCAAAGATTTACATCGATTTCTAAACCATATGGTCTAGATTACGGGATATATTGATTTTTTGAAGAATTTCAACCTGATAGTCGATGAGGAGATACTCTGTTTAGGGGTAATATACGAAATGTAAATAATATGATTACACGATTAGTAAGCAACTTTACAAAAAAATTAATTAAATAAAAGAATCTTGGGGGGAGTAGATGAGAAGAGGTCTTGAATTTAAGAAAAAAGCAAGAATCATTGTTGTCGATGACAACTATGAACATTTGTCAGGTATCAAAGAACTGATTGAAATTGAAAGCGATTTCGATGTTGTGGCAACAGCAACAAGTGCAAGTGTTGCAATCAGTCTCATCAAAAAGTATCGTCCGGAAATCGTTTTGATGGATATCAACATGCCTGAAAAAGATGGTTTAACCGCAATTGCGGAAATTGAAAAATTAGATTTGGGAGTGCGTACCATCGCTTTGACAGGCTACGATGATCCTGATTTAATCTTCAGAGCAATGAAAATCGGAGCTAAAGGCTATATCTTAAAAACAATGGCTTCTGCTCAGCTCATCTACGCCATTGATGAAGTTGCAAACGGAAAAATCTATCTTCCTGCAACTTTATCCTCAAGATTTTTCGAATATTTCCAAAAATCATTCAAAGAAGAAGCACAAACTGTTTCAGACGAAGACAATCTTTTGAACTATCTAACACAAAGAGAAGAAGAAGTCCTTGATTTGTTAACACAGGGTATCACATACAAAGGTGTTGCCCAAAAACTGTTCATTTCCGAAACAACCGTAAAAACACACGTAAACAACATTTTCCAAAAACTTCAGGTCAATGACAGAACACAGGCTGTTTTGTATGCATTGAACAACGGATTTTTGAACAGAAGAAAAGTAAAAATTGCTATTTAAAGATTTCCCGCATTGCGGGAAATCTTTAAAATCTAATTAAATATGTGTGCAGCCTGCACAAATAAATAAAGGTAAGATAAAAACTAAATGAGCGGAGCCAATTTCAGACAAAAAAATCTTTTAAAAGATTTAATTTATCTCGGGCAGACAAAGCCCGTAAACAAACAGACCATCAAAGGCCTGTTTCGCTTTGCTCTGGAACCGCTTTTGGAAGCACAGACACAAAAAGCGGTTGTGCTTATCAGACTGTTTGATACAAAAGAACTTGACGGTGTTTTAAAAAGACTTGAATTTACAAATGCAGAAATATACTCTTTTGATTCAGTAACCGCAGGTGAAAATTTGACAAAAGAAGATATCTGGGGTGATACGGAGTTTCTTGTCGTATTGTCACCAAGATATTCCGCTTTGATGCTCTGGGATTATTCAACAGAAACAATAAAAGACACCTCGTGTCTTTATTACCTTCTCAACTCAAAAGAAGTTAACAATGTCATACGAATAATCAGCCAGAACTCCAAAATTGATCTAATGAGATACACTCAGGAATACACTCCTGAAAGAAGAGGCAATGAACTGCTAAACAAAGCCGTACACAAATTTATAAATTTTGCGGATTCTTTTGTGGAAGAAGCCTCTATATCACAAGCAAAAACATCTCTTCTTGAAGAATCTGATGATATAGAAAAAAAATATGAATATATTTCCGCAAAAGCAAAAGTAATTTCTCATGATATAAAAAATCATCTGTCTGTTATAGATTTATATTCAAAAATTATCGAAAAAAGACTTGAGACGGTTCAGAACAAAGAGCTGCAAGACTCTATCATAAATGCCGTAAACAGCATAAAAAAATCAAAAGATTCAATCACAAATCTCTTGAATGAACTTCGTTCAATTCAGGGTGTTCAGCTTGAAACACACAATTTCTCGAAAATTCTGCAGTCCGCAGTAAGTCTCGCAGATGCAAAAGCGCTGGAGATGAATGTCAAAATAGAAGTTTCAAACAAATTTTCCGGCAATATAATAGCCGATGAAAACAAACTTTTGAACGTAATGATAAATCTTTTATACAACGCAATGGATGCAGTAACAGCAAACGGTGTTGTAAAAATAAAAACAGAAGAAACACCTGATAACATGTTAAAAATCCTTGTATCCGACAACGGATGCGGTATAGAAGATGACAAAAAAGACAAAATTTTTGAAGAAGGCTATACTTCAAAAACTACAGGAAGCGGACTGGGTCTGTATATTTCCAAAGAAGCAATGAAAGAGCAATACGGAGACCTGAGTCTTGTAAGCTCTGACAAAAACGGAACAACATTTGAAATACTGGTACCAAAAGCATAAAACGGAGAGGAGGTAAAAAGTGGATTTGTTTAACGTAAGAGCCATAGAAGTTTCAAACCTGGCAATGAACGGTCTTGTAGAAAGACAAACCGCTATTGCGTCCAATACTGCCAACGCAATGACCCCTGATTATCAAAGGAAAAGGGTCGCTTTTGAAGATCAGCTTCGTACAATTCTTGAAAAAGACAACATAAGAAGAGACCTGAGAATGCAAAACAGCCTTGCATATCAAAATGACAAATCATACAAACCCGGCTATTCTGCGCATTATTCCAATCCTATGACAGAAAATATTGCACAAAAACTTCCGCAAGAACAAATGATGTATATAAGACAGGTCGATGCGGATACAAACAGCTATGATCCGGAAATTATAAGAGACACAAGATGGATTGATTACGGAAACGGAAACAACGTAAATGTTGAAGAAGAAATGATGGACATGGCAAAAACAGGTCAGCAGTACAATGTACTGGCTACGGTTCAGGGAAGATTTTTATCCAATATGCTTGAAGTAATAAGAAGCGGAGGTTCATAATAGATGAGTTTTTCGGCATTTGATATATCCGGCAGCGGCATGTATGCCCAAAAAACAATGATGGACAACATTGCAAGCAATATTGCCAACGTAAATACAACAAGAAACCCGGACGGAACTCCCGGAGTTTACATAAAAAAGAATGTTTCATTCAAAGCAGTCTATGCCGACAAAATCGGTTCAACCGCACCGCCGTTTCCAAACGGAGAACACGATGCATACTGGAGTGCAGCAAACGGAACAATAGCACTCAAAGGCGGGATTTCATACGATGAAAAACAAATTTCACAGGGCGTGGAAGTTGCAGAAATTACTCCGGCAAACGACCCTTACAAAACAATATATGACCCTGACAATCCGGAAGCTGATGCAGACGGTTTTGTAACCCTGCCGAATATCAATGTCGTCGAAGAAATGGTGAACATGGTTTCCGCTTCACGAGCTTATGAAGCAAATGTCACAACTGCAGAAACAACAAAAGGAATGATTACGGCAGCATTAAGAATATAAAATTAACGGAGTAGAAAATGGAATTTAATCCGAATTTGATTGGAAACAGTTCAATAAAAAATTATAACAAACTGCTAAACAGCGAAATGCAGGCACTAAATGTCAATTTTGACCAAAAGGGAATGATTGATTTTGACAATGTGCTTCAGCGTGAAATGCAGGTGAGAAACAATCTTCCGCAAGGTCCGATTATCAACACCGGCATTCAGATGAACGTTGGACTTGAAAATATGGGCATATCTCCGCTGGAAAGAATTGATTCGTCCGTTCAAGCAGCCACCAATCAAAACAAAGGAAACAACTCCGAGCTTGAAAATATGGCAAAAAGTTTCGGTCAAGCTTTTTCAAACGGTCTAAACTCGGTGAATGACTCTCAAAATGCTGCATATCAGGCAGCAGAAACATTTGCCGCAGGTGGAGACATCAGTGTTCATGAGGTCATGCTGGCATCTCAAAAAGCAAACCTGACAATGCAATTGGCTCTTCAAATGAGAAACAGACTCGTCAACGCATACAACGAAATCAGAAATACTAACGTATAGATGCAATCTATACTCCGTATAATTGTTGACAAACCTGTATTTAGCACACTACAATAACTTAGTTAACATAGCGTAATAAAGGAGAAATACTATTAGCAGAGATTTTTCAGGCGGCAAAGAACAAGCCTTAATTAACAGAAATATCAGATGTAAAGAAGTTAGATTAATAGGCAGTGAAGGTGAAAATTTCGGTGTTATACCGACAATAGAAGCCCAGAGAATGGCTGATGAAAAAGAACTCGATTTGGTTGTTGTTTCTCCAAACCAAAATCCGCCCGTTGCCAAAATCATGAATTACGGCAAATACAAATATGAAATGGAAAAAAAGGCTAAAGAGGCTAAGAAAAAACAGCATACCGTTGAAGTCAAAGAAATTAAAATACGCTACAAAATTGATGTACACGACTACAATGTAAGAATAAAAAATATCAAAAAATTCATTTCACAGGGCGATAAGGTCAAAATAGTCATAATGCTGAGAGGTCGTGAAATGCAGCATACAGAACTCGCCTTTGACCTTGCAAACAGATTTATCAATGACCTTCAGGACGAACCGATAAATGTTGAACGCAAGCCTTCTATAGAGGGCAGAAACATCATCATAATTCTTGCTCCGTCAAACTAGAAGCTATCTTACACAAATATTGTGATTTAACAATTCCTGTTTAAGCTTTGCAACAGGCAGCGTATCAAAGTGAAAAATTGAAGCAGCCAGAGCCGCATCCGCTTTGGCATACTCAAATACATCACAAAAATGTTTTGCATCCGCACCCGCACCGCCGGAGGCTATTACCGGGATATTTGTGTTTTCAACAACCAGTTTTGTCATTTCAATATCAAAACCCTTTTGTGTACCGTCAGCATCCATTGAAGTCAAAAGGATTTCTCCTGCTCCAAGTTTTTGAACCTCTTTCACCCAGTCAATGAGTTTTATGCCCGTATTTTTTTGACCTGCATTAATAAAAACATAAAAGTCATTGTCAACTCTTTTTCCGTCAACAGCCACAACAATGCATTGCGAGCCAAAATATGAAGACGCTTCTTTTATCAAAGCCGGATTTTTGACAGCCTGAGAGTTAATAGAAATTTTATCCGCACCTGCAAGCAAAATAGCTCTCATGTCTTCCGTAGTTTTTATGCCGCCGCCGACCGTAAAAGGAATAAAAACTTGTTTTGCAACCTGTTCCACCATATTCAGAGTAGTTTTTCTTGCTTCATTGGTAGCTGTTATATCAAGAAAAACGAGTTCGTCCGCACCGTCATCACTGTATTTTTTTGCCAGTGATACAGGATCTCCCGCATATTTCAAATTTTCAAAATTTACGCCTTTTACGGTTTGTCCGTCTTTGAAATCAAGGCATGGTATTATTCTTTTTGCCAGCATAATCTATCACTACGAAACTATTGCAACACCAGAGCTTGTTCCCAGCCTGTCGGCTCCTGCCTCTATCATAGACATTGCCTTTTCTTTATCTCTGATACCTGCTGATGCTTTTACCCTGAGTCCGTGAGGTTTAACAATCTGAGCCATAAGTTTTACATCTTCAGTTTTTGCGCCGATACCGTTTTTCACAAAACCGGTTGAGGTTTTAACAAAATCAGCTTTTGCTTCAACGCACAACTCGCATGCTTTTTTTATTTCATCTTTTTCAAGCAGGTCTGTTTCAAGAATAACTTTCAGCGGTTTATCCAAACAAGCTTTTTTGACAGTCTCGATATCTTTTTTCACAAAGTCATAATCTTTGTCCTTGAGTTTTGAAACATTGATAACCATATCAATCTCATCAGCACCGTCTTCTACTGCTTTTTGCGTTTCAAAAGCTTTTACATCGCTTCTGTTTGCACCAAGCGGAAAGCCAACGACCGTAACAATTTTCACATCAGTATCTTTTAGATACTTTTTTGCATCAGCGACATTCACCGGATTTACACATACGCCGAGAAAATTATTTTCTATTGCCTCATCATAGAGTTTTTTGAGTTCTTCTTTTTTGGCATCCTGTTTCAAAAGAGTGTGTTCAATATATTTTGATAAATCATTCATTTTTCTGTCCTTTATTATTCTCAAATTTTATCTTGTCATTTCAAGAATTTGACCGGATTTAATTTTCTTTGGTGAAAATTGTTCAACATGCTGTTTTAAAAGATTAAAGCAAAAATCACAAATCCTTTCAGTAGCAAGTTCGTCATATCTTGTTTTTGTATCAAAATCCAGCTGCAAAAGAGTATTTAAAAAATCCCTGATTTTGTAGTGAAGTTTTACGGCTTTTGTTTCATGTTTTTTGCATTCTTCACAGACAACACCGCCGCTTTGCGGAGAAAACCACAGGTTTTCTCTATCCGGTGTACCCCCGCAGCAGACACATGTTTCAAAATCAAGAGAATATCCAGCAATATGCATCATTTTTAGTTGAAATTTTATAACAGACAGCAATAGCTCAACTTTATTTTCCGATGAAGAAACAGCATCGAGTGTTTTGTACAAAAGTTCATATATTTCTTCGCTGTTGGGATCATTTTCTACACCGAAACAGTTGACAACCTCTGAGCAGTAGATGGAATAAAAGAGCTTGTCCATATCTTTTCTTGTGTTTTTAAATGTATTTAAAGACTCTGCCTGACAGATGGTATTCAAATTTTTTCCACGGCGCATAAGCAGCTTGTTAGCAATAAGCATATCCATTCTGCCGCCAAGTTTGCTTGTTGTCTTCTTTACACCTTTTGCGACACCCTTTATTATCCCGTTTTCCTTTGAATACATGACAACTATTTTGTCTGTTTCGCTAAGATTGTAGGATTTCAGATTTATTGCGTTTGTTGTAAAATTCTGCATCTCTCCCGATATGTTCCGTTGTCTCAATTCCCCAATACAATTTATTCCAGTACCGTATTCTCTTTTTTATAACTTTACTAGAATTGAATATTAAATTTTTCTGTTGTTCCGTGATATGCCCCTCTGAGCATTTGTTCAATTTCAACTTTGTTATCAGAAACTTCTATTGCTGTTTCTTTGGAAATCATGCCCTCTTTAATAAGCTGCAGCAGGGACATGTTCATTGTAATCATGTCGTTGTAAGAACCTTTTTTGACAAGGTCATATATTTGCTCAAGCTCATCTTTAATAATGTAGTCTTTGATAGTCGGAGTAACAACCATAATCTCGCATGCCGGAACACGTCCGCGACCCGTTTTGACAGGGAGAAGTTTCTGCGCAACACATGCTCTCAGAGTTTCTGCCAGTTGTTTCCTTACATTGTCTCTGTCTTTCGGATCATACATACCGACAATTCTGTTTACAGTTTGAATTGCATCATTTGTGTGCAGAGATGCTATTACAAGGTGGCCTGTTTCCGCAGCCTTCATAGCACTGGTAAGTGTTTCTATATCCCTGATTTCACCGATTAATATAACATCCGGATCCTGTCTGAGCGCATATTTTACACCATCCGGAAAAGATAGTGTATCAATTTCAACCTGTCTTTGTGTGATGATACAATTTTTGTTTGAATAAATAAACTCTATAGGATCTTCAATTGTAATAATATGCTTGCGTTCGGTTTTGTTTATCAAATCAATCAAAGAAGCAATTGTTGTAGATTTACCGGAGCCGGTGGGTCCCGTAACCAGAACAATACCGCTGTTAAATTTTGAAAAATTATTCAACGCCGGAGGCAATCTCAACTCCTCAAACGACGGAATTTCGTACGGAATAATTCTGAAAACCAAAGATGTATTACCCATCTGTCTTCCCATATTTATTCTAAATCTGGAAAGCCCTTTTATCTCGTACGAAAAGTCAAGATCAAACGCAGATTGAACTTTTGTGCGAAGATATTTCGGCAAAACCGTATTCAAAACATGTGAAATATCTTTTTCCGTAATAAGCGGATAATCTGTTTTTATTATCTTTCCGTCTTTTCTGACAACGGGGACTTCATCTATTCTGAGATGTATATCAGATGCACCCTCTTTTACGGCTTTTTCCAAAAATTCATTTATATCAAAAATAATATCTTTTTCCACTGCGCAATCTCCTCTTATGACATTGTACCCTTTTTCGGGCTTAAAATAAACTGTTTCATATTTATTTAATACAAATATAGGAAACGGCGGCTGTATGTATTGTTTTAACGTTTGATTTTATTAAAAAAATATTTTTGTAACAGATTATAAAGATTGTATTTAAAATCCTAAAGTTTTTCTAAAAAAAACCGTAAGTAGTATATGTGAAGCGCAGGGATGAAAATAGTGCGTTTCGGATTAGCAAAATTTGGAGGCATATACGTGATTACAAAAAACATGTATTTGGACATGGAAACGGACATGGCATTGGAAGAACTGCAGGAAGAACTCAGTGATATCAAGCTTATGTTCAATGAAAAGAACTGTTTTAAAGCAAGAAAGAAGGAGAAAAAATTTAAAAATAAATTGTGCTGGGAATAAACTAAAATTTTATACAATTGAATAAAAACAAAAAAGCGGGTTTGAAAGCCCGCTTTTAATTTTTTTCTAATCCAACTGTGCAGTTACTGACTGTTTTCTTTGAATATATTCAAAAAGTCTCGTGATAAAGTCCAATCCAAAGTCGGAATTACCCCGGCTCACATGGGGCGTTCCTTTCAGTCAGCCCCGTCAGATTCCGCTCTCTTGGAATTCTGACGCTCGCCGGAAGCGTGGTTCCGGCTCACATGGGGCATTCCTTTCAGTCAGCCCCGTCAGATTCCGCTAAAATTGGTTCAAAAATCTAACGTCATTGTTGAAAAACAGTCTGATATCATCTATGCCCCATTTTAGCATTGCAAGTCTTTCAACTCCCATACCAAAAGCAAAACCGCTGTATACTTCAGGGTCAATATCAACATTTCTGAGTACATTCGGATCCACCATGCCGGAGCCCAAAACCTCAAGCCAACCCGTACCCGAGCATACACGGCAGCCCTTGCCCTGACACATGATACACTGGACATCAACTTCCGCAGACGGCTCGGTAAAAGGAAAAAAGCTGCTTCTAAATCTCGTCGGTCTGGATGTACCGAAATATAGTCTCAAAAATTCGTTCATCACACCTTTTAAGTCAGCAAAAGTAATATCCTTATCAACAAGCAGACCTTCTATCTGGTGGAAAAGATTATTTTTTCTTGCGCTGACAGACTCTTTTCTGTATACACGACCAGGAGCAATCACCCTGATAGGCGGTTTGCTGGTGAGCATTTCATGGATTTGCGCACCGGAAGTCTGGCTCCTCAACACAACATTGGGAGCAACTTTTGTATAGAAAGTATCCTGCATATCTCTTGCCGGGTGATCTTTTGGCGTGTTCAACATATCAAAGTTGAAATATTCCGTTTCAACTTCGGGTGAATTTTCATTTTTTACGAGCGAAAAGCCCATTCCCTGAAAAATCTCCACAATTTCATCAACCGTACGTGTCAGCGGGTGAACCCTGCCGTAAGGAGTAAATGCACCGGGCAGAGTAATATCTATTCTTTCTTTTTCCAGTTTTTCATTCAATTCTTTTTGATAGAAAAATTGGTATTTTTCATTTAATTTTTCTTCTATATCCTTTGTAATCTGATTGGATAAAGAACCGACAATTCTTTTGTCCTCATTTGAAAGATCCTTCAGATTTTTTTTGATATTGTTGAGCTCGCTTTTTCTGCTCAAATAGGTGTTTTTTACCTCTTCAATATCTGCCGTAGATTGAACTTTTTCAATTGCTTCAAGCGCATTTTTATGAATTTTTTCTAAAGTTTCTTTCATCTTTCACCCTCATTGTCGTAAATTCTTAAGTCAATTATATAATAAAATAGAAGAAAAAATTTACGTTTCTAAAAATTTGCTGAAAATATGTGTTTTGTGTGTTTAAATTAAATAGAGACAGGGGATGGAAATGCAATACGTACCGTTACACTTACACACAGAAAACAGCCTTTTGGACGGCGCAATCAGAATAAAAGAGCTTTGCAAATTTGCAAAAGAAAATGACATGCCTGCCGTGGCAATAACAGACCATGGCAATATGTACGGTGCAATTCAAATGTACGAAACCGCCAAGGAAATGGGATTAAAACCCCTGATTGGCTGTGAGTTTTATGTGTATGACGGAGATATTACGGAAAAAAATCCCGCAAAAACACATCCTTTTCACCTTGTAATGATTGCAAAAGATCAGGTTGGCTACAAAAACCTTGTAAAACTTGTTTCTATAGCTAAGTGCAAGGGAATGTACTACAAGCCGAGAATAAACCACCAGCTTATTGAAGAACACCATGAAGGTCTTATCTGCCTGTCTGCATGCGTTCAGGGAGAAGTTGCGCAGGGATTTATTAATTCAAATAAAGAAGCTGCATACGAAGCGGCAAAATTCTACAAAAATCTTTTTGGCGATGATTATTATATAGAACTTCAGGATCACGGTCTTGAAAAACAAAAAATAGCAAATCCCGGATTAATTCAGCTTGCACAAGACCTGAATATAAAAATGGTAATCACAAATGACAGCCACTATCTGAAAAAAGAAGATGCCGACTGGCATGACACGCTGCTTTGTATCCAAACAAACTCGCTAAAAGAAAGCAATGACAGATTTCGCTTTCCGAACAATGAATTTTATGTAAAAACACCCGAGCAGCTTAGAGACGCATTCAAATGGATGGAAGCTGATATGTTTGAACAGTGCATTGCAAACACTGTTGAAGTGGCAGAAAAATGCCATTTGATAATAGAAATGGGCAAATACCATATCCCGTATTTTGAACTTCCTCCAAATTTTACATCAGAGTCTTATCTTGAATACCTGACAATGGAAGGTATAAAAAAACGCTACGGAGCAATGACACCAAAACTCAAAGAGCGTATGGATTACGAACTGGGTGTTATCAACAAAATGGGCTTTGCCGAATACTTTCTTATTGTGTCTGACTTTATCCATTTTGCAAAAAGAAACGATATTCCCGTAGGTCCGGGAAGAGGTTCGGCAGCGGGAAGCCTTATTTCTTATGCGCTGGAAATTACGGATCTTGACCCGATAAGACACAATCTGTTGTTCGAAAGATTCTTAAATCCTGAACGTGTCAGCATGCCTGATGTCGACATAGATTTTTGTGTTGAGAGAAGAGGCGAGGTCATTGATTACGTAACAAAAAAATACGGTGCGGACAAAGTATGCCAGATTATCACTTTTGGTACACTTGCGGCAAGAAACGCAATGAAGGCTGTTGCAAGAGTCTATGATATTCCGTTTGCACAGAGCAACCAGTGGGCACAGCTTATCCCTGCAGAACCAAAAATAAAAATCGATGATGCACTGAAGGACGGAATGGAACTTAAAAAGCTTTATGACACAGATCCTACGGTCAAAAAACTTGTCGATATGGCAAAAGCCATTGAGGGTTTGAAAAACAACACAGGTATGCATGCTGCCGGTGTAATCATTTCAAAAATGCCGCTGGAAGATATTGTTCCGGTTGAGCCTTCAAAAGAAGGTTTGATTGTTACGGAATACACCATGATAGAAGACGAACATATCGGTCTTTTGAAAATGGACTTTTTGGGGCTTCGAAACCTTACTATTATCCACAGCGCCCTGAAAATGATTGAAAAACGTACGGGCGACAAAGTTGATATCAACAACATTCCGCTTGATGATAAGGCAACTTTTGACCTTCTGCAAAAAGGTGAAACAGACGGTGTATTCCAGCTTGAATCCGCAGGTATGAAAAAGCTCGTTAAAGATTTGAGACCTTCTGTATTTGAAGACCTTGGCGCTCTGGTTGCACTTTTCCGACCGGGTCCGTTAAACTCCGGTATGGTCGATGATTTTGTCCAGCGTAAACACGGAAAACAAAAAATTGAATACGCTCATCCGGATCTGGAACCTATTTTGAAAGACACATACGGAACCATTGTATACCAGGAACAAATCATGCAGATTTTCCAGACACTTGCCGATTATTCACTCGGACAGGCAGACAATGTCCGCCGTATGATGGGTAAAAAGCAGCTGGAAAAAATGGCGGAGCAAAAGGGTTTGTTCGTTGAGCACTCTGCAAATCACGGTATGACAAAACAACAGGCGGAAGCTCTGTTTGAACAGATTGAAAAATTCGCCGCATACTGCTTTAACCGAAGCCACTCCGCAGCTTATGCATTTGTTGCTTATCAAACAGCATATCTGAAAGCACATTATCCTGTTGAATATATGTCAGCGCTGCTTTCAAGTGTCTCCGGTGATCAGGAAAAAACACAGCTTTATATTGCAGAGTGCCAGAAAATGGGAATAAAAGTTCTCGCACCCGATATCAACAAATCAAATGCAAAATTTACACCGGACGGAAACAACATTCGTTTCGGGCTTGCTTCCATAAAAAATGTCGGAGAAGGTGTTATTGAACTCATTGAAAAAGAAAGAGAAACTCAAGACGGCGAATTCAAGTCTCTGTATGATTTCTGTACAAGAATTGATTCTAAAGCACTGAACTCAAGAACTCTGGAAAGTTTAATAAAATCCGGTGCTTTTTCAAACATTGAAAAAAGCAGAAAACAGCTTATTGAAAATCTGGAATCCCTCGTTTCTGCCGCAAAAAGGCAGAATGAAGCAAGAATGCTCGGACAGGCAAGTCTCTTTGCCGGAATGACTACAAGCACGGGTGTTGATTTGGATACATATACTCTGACAGGGAGTGATGAAGAATTTGATGACAAACAAATTCAGGCATTTGAAAAGGAATATCTTGGTTTTTATGTAACAAGCCATCCTCTTTCTTCAATAGCGGACAAACTGCCTTTCTTGACCACACACTCAATCGCTGAACTGAAAGACATGCCCAACGACAAACCCGTCACGGTATGCGGTTTACTGACACAGGTAAGACAAATTCCAACAAAAAAAGATCCTACAAAATTTCTCAAAGCGGGTATAATTGAAGACTTGACGGGAAAAGTCGAATTTGTGGCTTTTCACAAAACATTAATAAACTACAATTCTTTTATTGATTCCGAGAAAAAAGTTATTTTATCAGGAAAACTTCAAAAAAGAGATGAAGACCAGTACAACATTATTGTTGATGCGGTCAAAGCTGTTGAAAACAGCAATATTGTCACACTGTCATTAAACACGGAAATGCCTTTTGAAGAACTGGTCGGATTGAAAGATGTTCTTTCCGGATTTAAAGGGCAGGATCCCCTTGTTCTGAAACTGAAAGACAACAACAGAGACATAAAAATATTGAGTGACTCGCATTTTTGGGTAGATGCATCCAATGAACTTGTGCATGCAGTGAATGCAAATTTTCATGAAAAAGTGGATATTACCGTCAAGTCGCTTGATGAATAATTAGAAAAAACAGGAGTTTATGATGTTTGAATTTATTGAACACCACCACAATTTAATCTTTAATACCCTGCCGGCATTTTTTCACAACAAGTGGGTAATAATGATTATAAATCTTATTTTCTTTTATCTTGTGATAAAAGTCTGCAACTTTATTATTGACAAATTTGCAAATAAAATAATAGAGCGCAAAGACGACTTTGAATATAAAAAACAATTGATAACGCTAAAATCAATTGTAAAATCCATTGTAGATACAATTATTATTATTTTTGCAATAATGTTTGTCCTAAATGCTCTGGGCATTGACATCAGACCGATTTTGACAGCAGCAGGAGTTCTGGGTGTGGCTGTAGGTTTTGGTGCAAAAAGATTTTTTGAAGATATAATCACGGGACTTTCGTTAATTCTTGAAGGACAAATAAGAGTCGGAGATTATATTGAAGTCTCGGGACATGAAGGAGTAGTCGAAAAAATCGATATAAAACTCATAAAACTGCGTGACCTCAAAGGCAGAGTACACTATATAAGAAACGGTATGGTAGATACTGTAATCAATTACACCAGAGAATTTTCATACTATGTATTTGATCTTGGCATATCATACAGCGAAAATGTTGAAAGAGTTATAAACGTTTTGAAAGAAATTGATGAAGATTTCAGACAAAATTCCGATTTTAAAAATGATATACTCGAACCAATTGAAATATTCGGTCTGGACAAATTTGATGACTCAGCAATCATAATAAAATTCAGAGTTAAAACAAAACCTATCAAACAGTGGGCAGTCGGCAGGGCATATAATAATGCCATTAAAAAAAGATTTGACGAACTGGGTATAGAGTTCCCGTTCCCGCAGACAACCGTGCATCTTTTGAATGAAACAAACAGCAGTAATGATAATATAAATTGATTATGTTATTATAAAATTTATTGAATTAAAAATGAGGAAAAGATTTTGACAGACATAAGTTCATACAAACTGGCAAGCGTTGTCGCAAGAATTTTGGACGACAAACTCGCAAAAGATATAACAATCTTGAATATAAGCAATGTTTCAGTACTTGCCGACTATTTTGTAATATGCTCGGCAGACACAAATACACAGGTTAAGGCTCTCACCGGATATGTCAGAGACAGAATAAAACATCTTTTTGACCGCATTCCGGCAGGAGAGGAAAATGACCTGCGCAACAGATGGAACCTGCTTGACTACGGCGATGTGATTGTTCACATCCTTCACAGGGAAGACAGAGAAACTTATGCTATAGAAAAATTCTGGTCTCATGCCCACAAAGTGGAAAGAGAAGACTGGGAAGCAGAATCAAAAGAATACTCTCAATACGAACAACAATAATAAAATATCTTATCAATATCCGTTATCAAGCCATGGGCGTTCCCTAAATTTTGCCCCCATAGCTTCAATTTGAGTCTTGCAGCTTTCAAGATCAACTTTGTAATCCTTGTATCCGGTTACAATAGTTGCTGTTGTTTCTATTCCCTCTTTCACACATTCTTTGATAAAATCTTTCATTCCCTCGTATGCATTTTCCAGTTTCGGGAGGGAAATAGAATCATAAATTTCTTTATTTTCACCGTTAAAACTTATTGAAACACTATCAATATGTTCTTTTAGTTCAGGGACAATATTTCTTTTGTATATTAAATTACCCTGTCCGTTTGTATTTATTCTTGTTTTAATATGCGGGTATTTTTCTTTTATATATTTTGCAATTTCTTTAAGCTCTTCCAGTTTTAAAATAGGCTCTCCGTAACCGCAAAAAACAATATCCTTGTAATTCTCAGGTTTGAAAGCATCAAGCTGTTTTTTCACTTCTTCAACATCAAGCTTTTCTGTATCCAAAAAAAGATTTGCACCGACAACATCGTCTTTTATTGCTCTTATACAAAATACGCAATCATTGGTACACAAATTAGTCAAATTTATATAAATTTTATCATCCAGTAAATAAACGTAATTGTTATTGCTCATAGTAATCTAATCTTTACATAAAAACATACTCAATCAAGAATAATTTATAAAATTTATAAAAGCGAAGAATCACCGTTTCTTTTTACAAAAAAACCAAAGCCCAATGATTTATATTTGCTCAATTCATTTTTAAGATTATAAATTTCTTTGTTGAGTTCATTCATTTTATATCGCAATGTTTCATTCTCGGTTTTGCATCTGACAAGTTCAACAACAACTTCATCCATGCCGTCTAATTTTTCATCTAATTTTGAACCGAGTTTTTCATCCACCATTTTTGAAAGTTTTGATACAAGACTGTTCTCAAGAGCCACAAGAGAATTACACAGCCTGTCCACAACAGCTGCAGCGGGAGTAATTTGACCTTCAACTTTCTGCGGAACTTTCGGCTGTTGTTTTTCCTGCGGTTTTTGTGATTCTTTTATCTGTTGTTTTGCAAAAGCAGCGGCAGATTTTTTCATAGGAACCGTAGCATAAGCTTTTGTTGTTTTTGGCGCAGGTTCATTTGAGCGCTTTATCGTTCTTTGTCTGTCGCAAATATTTTTGATACGTCTGAGTATTTCAAGGTCATCTTTTGTAAAATAGGTTCTGCCCTGAATATCTTTCTTAGGCATCAAAGAGACCTTTGCACACAATTGTGCAATTCCTTTGTTGTCAATTTTGAGTAAATTTCTGACTGTTTCGACCGAAAAATTTTGGATTTTTGACTGAGGATGTTCGTTCAATACGCTCAAAGTAGCCCTTCCTTCGAACTTTGCTGATTTCAGCAATTTTTGAAATAAATATATAAACTTTATAAGTATTATATTTTAAATCGATCTCAATTAAAATATTAAAGTCAAATATCTTTACAATTTTTGCTAATTTTTCAGCGCACAATTTATTATCAGCAAAAAAGGCGGGAGTTTTCCCGCCTTTTTGATATTTTAACGATTATTTTAATTACTCGTTTATATCTTTTACGCTCAATGCGATTCTGTGTTCTTGAGGAGTGAATTTTTTGATAAGAACTTTAACTTCTTCACCCGTTTTGTATACATCAAACGGATTTGCGTTTGAGTCTTCCATTTCCGCTACAGGCAGAAGTGCTTCAACTCCCGGGAAAATATTGATAAACGCACCGAAAGAAGTAACTTTGTTAACTGTTCCTGTGATGATTTCACCTTCTTTGAATTTATCTTCGATTTCTTCCCAAGGATTGTCGCCTATTCTCTTCAAGCTGAGGCTGATTCTCTTAAGATCTTCGTCAATTTTAAGAACTTTAACTTCAATTTTTTGACCGAGAGTAAGAACATCTGAAGGATGTTTGATTCTCTGCCAAGAAATTTCCGATATAGGAAGCAAACCGTCAACTCCGTTGATATCAATGAAAGCACCGAAATCAGCTATTCTTACAACTTCACCTTCAACAATTTGATCAACTTCAAGGTTTGAAATAACTTCGTCAACAAGTTGTTCTCTTTGTTCTGCAAGAGCTTGTCTTTGAGAAAGGATGAGTTTGTTTCTTTTGGCATCAGCTTCAAGAACCTTAACTTCAATTTCCTGATTCATAAGACCGTCAAAAGGCATACCTGTTCTGAGCTGAGAAGCGGGAATAAATCCTCTCAAGTCTTCAACTTCAACAATTACGCCGCCTTTAACAAGAGAAACAACTTTTGCTGTAACTGTTTCACCTGAAATTTTTGCGTTTTGAAGATTTTGCCATGCCTGAGCACAAGCAACTCTTTTGAGAGAAAGAAGCATACCGCTTTTTTCATCTTCGTCTTCTTTCAGGATATAGAACTCTTTGCAGTCGCCTATTTTCAATTCATCAACCATTGATGTAGGGATTTCTCTGTCAGGCAGAAAGCCTTCTGATTTTGCACCGATATCAACAAGATATCCGTCTTTTTCTCTTTTCAAAATCAAGCCTCTGACAACATCAGCTACGCTCAATTTTGATTTGAAAGATTCTTCCAATAATTTTTCAAATTCGTCCATTTGTGTTGTTACCATTGTATTTGTTTCCTTTCGTTTATAAATTTAAATATTATTTAGTTTCTTCATTACATTGTTGATAATATTGTCAGGAGTAGAAGCTCCTGCTGTTACACCGATATTTTGTGCATTTTTAATCAGTTCATTGTATCTATCAAGCTCTTCATCAGTCTCTATATGAATAGTTTGTGTAATACCTGTCAGAATTTCTGCCAGATGGGTGGTATTTGCACTTTTTTTGCTTCCGACAACAATCATCAGATCTGACTCTTGTGCAAGATTTTTTGCCTCTGTCTGCCTTAGAGATGTTGAAGCGCATATTGTATTGAAAACTTTTAATTCCTTTGCCATAGGCAGAAGATAATCAACCACATTTTTCAGGTTTTCAATCCTTTGAGTCGTCTGAACAACAACGCCTATACGTTTGTGTTTTTTTATTTCTTCGTCATAGCTTTTTAATGTATCAACATCCGGTGCAACTATTATATTTTTACCGTAAATCTCTGCATTTGCTCTTATTGCACAAACCTCAGGATGTTCAGGTTTCCCGACAATAACAAGAAGATAACCGTCTTTTACAAGTTCAATTGCTTTTTGCTGCACCTTTTTTACATCGAGACAGGTCAAATCAACAACCTCATAGCCCTTGTCCTTTGCATTTTCAAAAACCTCGGGAGCTGCCCCATGGCTTCTGATAACACAGACACCTGTTTTGTCCTGCGGAAGTTCATCCACTGTATGAATTCCGAGATTAGAAAGTTCAT
This sequence comes from Candidatus Gastranaerophilales bacterium, assembly GCA_944326535.1. Lineage (GTDB taxonomy): Bacteria > Cyanobacteriota > Vampirovibrionia > Gastranaerophilales > Gastranaerophilaceae > Limenecus. Next base: position 18,577 of record CALVEJ010000024.1, read on the forward strand.
TGATAACATGTGAATTGTGTATCAATTCACCAAGAACAAAAATCTCTTTGTTTTTGTTTTCCGATTTGAGTTTTTTAGTAGTCTCTACGGCTCTTTTTACGCCGTAACAAAAACCTGCATGTTTCGCCAGTTTAATGTTTTTATTCAAACGTCAGTACGTCCAATCCTTTAGACTCACCCGAAAGCCGGATGGTATATATATTCATTACATGAACAAATTATATTTTCAATAGCACCTGCGAATAAACATGCAAAAAAAAGGGAGTTTTGAAACAAACCTCCCATATTTCCCCATTTCTCCGTATATTTACGTTTAAAACGTTAATACTGTAAATCTTTTTTTATTGTCCGCAGCGGACAATTACATTTACTTTATCACCTTTCTGTATTATAGACGGTATTTTTGTATTTTTTATCGATTAAATGGAGTAGTTACTCTCCAAATAAAATTAGTTCGGGACTTAAAACACAAACATATCAATCTACGGACATCATATTTCGGCTGCAACCTGTTTGTCCGATTTAAATCTAATAATTTTTACGTTTAGTTTTTATATGAAACAATTTATATTAACTTCCGAACTTGTTATACCAATATTAAATCAAATTTTTAAGGCATGGGCAATTTTTGCACCCTCCATGCTGTTTCTTTTACAATTTTACCATTGTAGCAGAGTATACAAAGCTGTATTGGTGTATGTTTTCGGCTTTTTTAAAAAGTTTTACATTATTTTCTTTTATAATTCTTAAAAAACACTTGAAACCATGACAAACAGTCTATTAGCCGTTATTTTATAAAAATAATTTTGTTTAAAATATTTTAATTATTTTTTGTTTTTTTCAAAGAAACAGTTCTGAAAACGAAAAAACCGTATTAAAAATACGGTTTTTTGAGTTTATTTTATTTTTATTTCTATTTGTTTGTTCTTTCAAACCAGCCTTTTATTATTCTGAGAGGTGCACGGGTAAGTCCGAGGGCATTTGCCTCCACATCCTTGCTGATAACAGATCCCGCCCCAATAGAAGCATTTTCTCCTATACGAGCCGGTGCAACAATAACAGAGTTAGAACCTGTTGATGCATTATCCTCTATGACCGTGTTGAATTTTTCCTTTGTAATGTGATTGTAGTTTGCAGTGATTGTACCCGCACCTATATTTACATGACTGCCCAGCTCGCTGTCTCCTACATAGCTGAGGTGAGAAACATTTGTGTGATCTTTTATTTTTGATTTTTTGATTTCAACAAAGTTTCCTATCTTAACAAAATCACCGAGTTCAACACCGCCTCTGAGTCTGGCAAAAGGTCCTATTTTACAGTTTTTTCCGATTTTGTTTTTACCCTCTATATAAGTACAAGGATACACAATTGTGTCTGCTTCTATTTCCGTTTCCGGCGAAATATATGTTGTGTCAGGATCAACAATTGTTACACCCTCACATAGGAGCTTGTCCAAAACACGATTTTTCATAATCTTTGCCGCTTGGGCGAGTTGTTTCTTTGAATTTATTCCAAACGACTCTTCGTTGTTTTCGAGTATAAAGGACTGTGCTTTCAAGCCGTGTTTTATTGTCCATTTGACAATATCTGTCAGATAGTATTCATGCTGTGCATTGTCCGCTGTCATCTCCAAGAAAGAAGGAGAAACTTTTTCCCAGTTGAGAATATAAACGCCCGTGTTTATTTCTTTAATTTTTTTCTGTGCATCCAGTGCATCTTTTTCTTCAACAATAGCTTTGAGATTGCCGTTTTCATCTCTTACTATCCTGCCGTAGTTTGTCGGATCTTCAAAAATAGCAGACATAACAGTCAAAGCCGCATTATTTGATATATGTGCTTCAACAAACTTTTTCAATGTCTCTGCCGTAACAAGCGGAGTATCTCCGCAAAGTATCAATACTTCTCCGTCAAATCCCTTCAAATCCTCATATGCTTGAAAAGCAGCATGACCTGTTCCCAGCTGGGGTGACTGCAGACGGCATTTTGCATTGTCATAATTTTTCGTAACGTATTCTTCAACAGCCTCTGCCTGATGTCCTACAATAACAAAATTCTCTTCCGCCATCCCGGTATCGTTCACAGCATCAAGGACATAGCCCAAAAGCTCTTTGTTAAATATTGTATGAAGTACTTTTGATTTTTCCGATTTCATTCTTGTGCCTTTTCCCGCAGCAAGAATAATTGTTTTGATTTTCTTTTCCATGATAATTACCAACCTTAAAAATTTTCCTATTTAATATTATCAAATAAACAAAACGATGGTAATTTATTCAAAAAACTCAACAGAGTTTAAACTCAAAAATGTTTTTGTTAAGATTTATAAAACCAATCCGTATTTCTTGTAAATTTTTAAAATTCATAGACATTGTTACAGCAAGAAACGGTATATAGTATGGAATTAAAAAGTTATAACTTAAATAACAATATACAGTCATCTGTGCAGGTTGTGCGAAACAATGTTTCTGACGCAATAAAAATGACGGCACCGACACAGATTGAGCCTCAAACAAGAGAGGCGCAAATCCCAAGTGCTGCTTCAACCCCAAATGACAACAGCCTAAACATAAAGGCTGCAGAATCATTGAAAGCACAAACCCTTGCACAGGCGCCTGTTTCTTACACTTTTGTAAGAGACATAAAGCTTCCGTTCTCAAAAAATGCAAAACTGTTTAAACTGGCAAACGGTCAAAAAGTTGTAATTCTCGAAAAAAAAGGTCCCACGGTTCTTGAAACATATTACAATGTAGGTTCAATGAATGAACCGGACGAGTTGAGAGGCATTAGCCATTTTAATGAACACATGGCATTTAACGGCTCAAACGGACCGGAGGGAAAAACCTTAAATTCCGGTGATTTTTTCAAAATTGTAAACGAAATAGGCGGCTCTACAAATGCTTCCACCGGCTTTTCCCAAACGGATTATTTTATCAGCTCGCAGCTTTTGGGCGATAATGTTTTTGACAAATCCGCTTTTATCCAGTCCCAGCAGCTTCAATATCCAGAACACAGTGCCGAAATGGTAGAAAAGGAAAAAGGACCCGTTACTTCGGAAATTAGTATGGTCGGAGACCAGCCTGAAAATATGGCATTGAACAACTGTATCAGAAACCTTTTCCAAATAGAATCAATCTCCCCCGATCTGGTTGCCGGAACAATCAGCAATATAAATAATTTAAACAAAGAAAAAACTCTCGATTATTACAATCTCTGGTATACTCCGGATAACTGTTCAACTGTTATAACAGGTGAAGTTCCCACAGATGAAGCAATAAAAACAGTTGCAAAGTATTACAACAAGTTTTCTACAGCCGATATCAGCAAAAGAAAATACCAGCAGTTCAACACAATAACATCCCCCGTCCGTGTTGATGTAAAAATGCCCAAAGCACAATCAAGCATTATGGCTCTGGGTTTTGCCGGACCTTCAAACAATTCCACAAAAGAAAATGTTGAAATGGAAGTTTTGATAACTGCCCTTCTGGGATACAAAAACGCACGCATCAGCAGGGAGCTAAACAAAATCCAATCCGGAGCAGCAATGAACATCGAAAGGGTAGGAAACAGACCCTCTGACCCGAAAGCTATTTTGATTGTGTCTCAGTCTACTCCGGAAAAAACGGAAGATGTCCTTAAAACAATTTATTCGGAAATAGGAGCACTCTCTCAAAAGCCCATTTCTCAGGAGGAACTTGATACCGCAAAGAATATTTTGAAAATGACTTTTTCAAAAATTTCGGAAAATTCTCACCTTTTAAACACATTAATAGGAAATGCTCTGTTAGATGATGATCTTGCATATATTGAAAACTATCTTTCAATTTTAGACAGCCTGACCGTGCAGGATATTTCAAACTTTGCCGCAAAATATCTCGATTTAAACCGGGGCTCTCTTTCTGTCGTTCATCCAAACTCGGTTGATGACAGCCAAATTATGGAAAACTACAGAAAAGCAAATCAATCTGTTTTTCAAGGAGCAAAATCCTCAAAACCGGCATTTGGGGCAAAAGTTTCTTTTAAAGGAAGTATAGAAGAAAAATCACTCGATACATCAAAGATTAAACAATACAGACTTGCAAACAATATGGAAGTTGTATTGAACCCAAACTCTTCCGACATATCATCATCAAAAATAACATTAAAAACACCTGCCCCGGCAGATGTAAATCCCGCTGTACCGGCTATTCTGTCAGTTATTTTGAATGAAGGTTCAAAAACAAAAAACTATGAACAATTCTACAAAGATGTGAACAAATCCGGCATGACCTTGAGATTTGATGCTGATTTTCAGTCGATAAATGCTAATATTGATTCATTAAGCAAAGATTTGCCAATGGCGCTTGATCTTGTTAAAGAGGTTTTCAATGAACCTCGAATAAATGACAAAAGTTTTGATTATGCAAAAAAGATAGTGAAAGAAGCAATACTGAATACTGACAAAAGCGCCTCAGAAAAAGCTTTGAAAGAAATATTCCCGACTCTGCCGGAATTTGCCACAAAACAGGAAATGATAGATGCCATTGATAAAGTCACAATCTCTGATATAACAGCATTTTTCAATTACATAAAAGCCAATTCCATGGCAAAAGGAATTTTTACTGCGCCGTTTGAAAGAAATGCTCAAATAGAAAAAAATATTGTTGAAAAAATGTCTCTCAATCTCGGTATATTCAAACCTTTCAGCAAAGAAACATACAAAAGCTATACCCCTCTTTCACAGGATGTTGTAATCACACAGACAGAGCCGAGAAACCAGGCTGATATTGTACAGATATATAATTTCAAAACAAATCACAACCCCAAAGACCATGTTGTTTTCAGAATGTTGAACACCATTCTCGGAGAAGGTTCATCTTCCAGATTGTTTAACGACCTGAGGGAAAAACAGAAACTTGCATACCGTGTCGAATCAACGCTTGATGCAATCGGTGATACAGGTGTAATTGCCCTTGGCATCAAAACAACAACAGACGACAAAACAGCGGGCGTACAGCAATTTGACAATGTCAAAAAATCTTTGGACGGTTTTAAATATCATATCGAAAAACTCAAAAATGAACCCGTTTCTCAGGAAGAACTTGATGCGGCAAAATTGAGAATTAAAACAAAACTATTGAACTCGATTGAGTCTTCTGATTCACAGACTACAGTTTTGGATACATCAAAAGATTCTCTGCTGGATATAAATGCTATAAATGAAAATATGAAACTCATAGACAGCATAACGGCACAGGATATACAAAACGCAGCAAAATACATTTTTTCCGGACATTCTGTTACATCCGTTCTGGCAAGCGATGACACTATCAAAAATTGCGGAATAACGGCGACTAAGTAAATAACAAGAAAGGGATTAAATTATTTCTTTTTTTGCTGCCTTGGATTAATGAGTTTTGAGAAAGTGTTTTCTAATCTTTTTGCCGGCTTTTAGATATCACATGCCGCCATTTGTACAAAAATTTTTTTCGTACGATAATTATAGAGATGGATTACGCAAATCGTTATTTATATAAAAGTCTATAAAAAGCAAAAAGAAAGGCGAAAAAATGCTAAAAGAACAATTAGACAAAATTATGCGTCCGAAAGCAATCGCTGTAATCGGCGCTTCTACAAAGGAACACACTATCGGTTCCGACATCATGAAAAGACTTAAAGAATATCAGTTCACCGGAGACATCTATCCGGTAAACCCAAAAGGCGGAGAAATTCAAGGTTTCAAAGCTTATACAAATGTAAAAGAAATCCCCGGTGATGTTGATCTTGCTATCATCGTTATTGCTCAAAAATTTGTTTTGAATGCAATCGATGAATGCCACGAAAAAGGCATCAAAGGTATTTGTATTATCTCTGCAGGCTTTAAAGAAGCAGGTGCAGAAGGCGCTCAAGCAGAAAAAGAACTCGTTGCAAAATTAAAAGAATACGGCATGAGATGTGTCGGTCCTAACTGCTTAGGCGTTGTAAACACAGCTCCGGACATCAGAATGGACGGCTGCTTTGCCGAATCTCTTCCGGAAAGAGGAAACATCGGTTTTGTTTCTCAATCAGGCGCTCTGGGCGGCGGTATTTTAAACATCTTGAAAGACCTGAACCTCGGTTTTGCACAGTTCATTTCAATCGGAAACCAGGCTGATATAAACGCCGAAACAGCAATGGAATACTGGGAAAACGAAGATGATGTTGAACAAATTCTTTTGTACATGGAATCAATTCAAAACCCTGCAAACTTCAGAAAACTGGCATCAAGAATTACAAAGAAAAAACCTATTCTTGCACTGAAAGCCGGTCGTTCCGCAGCAGGTGCTTCCGCAGCATCTTCTCACACAGGTTCACTTGCAGGTGCTGACAAAGCTGCTAACGCATTATTGCAGCAGTCAGGTGTTATCAGAGAATATTCTTTGAAAAACCTCTTTGCTACAGCTAAAGTATTTGCTACTTCTCCAATACCGAAAGGCGACAGAGTAGCTATTATCACAAACTCAGGCGGTCCCGGTATCATGGCTACTGATGCTGTTTGTGAATACGGAATGCAGATGGCAAAAATTTCTGATGCAACAAAAGAAAAACTCAGAAGCTTCTTACCTGCAGCAGCAAGTGTTAAAAACCCGATAGACATGATAGCATCAGCTCCTATCGAACACTACAAACAAACACTTGAAACTGTTATTGCTGACGAAAACGTTGATATGATTGCAGTTATTTACCTGCCTTTCCTCGGATTGAAAGATATCGATGTTGCTAAAGCATTGATGGAAATCAAAGCTAAAAATCCTGAAAAACCGATTATCGGTATTTTCATGACAAAAAATGAATTCTTTACACAACTCTCTAATATGGATGTTAATATGCCGTTCTTTATGTATGCGGAAGAAGCAGCAGACGGATTTAACAGACTGAACCAGCAGAGAAAATGGATGGAAAGACCGGAAGGCAAAATCCCTGTTTATGATGTAAACAAAGCTAAAGCAGAAAAAATCATCAAAGGTGCTGTTGCTGACGGACGTGCTCAGTTGACTACTTTGGAATCAATTGACGTGCTCGACGCATACGGTATAAGAGCTTGTAAATACGGTCTTGCAACAAATGAGCAGGAAGTTGTTGAACTCGGAAATTCTATCGGATATCCGGTTGTTATGAAAATGACTTCAAAAACTACATCTCACAAAACAGATGTTGGCGGTGTTAGAGTAAACATCCAGTCAGAAGAACAATTGAGAGCCGAATACAAAGACCTCATTGAAAAACTCACAGAAAAAGGATTGATTGACGGTCTTGAAGGCGTAATTATTCAGGAAATGGTTAAAGGCAACCGTGAAATGGTTTGCGGTATTGCTACTGACCCGCAATACGGTCCAATGATGATGTTCGGCTTAGGCGGTGTATTCATCGAAACAATGAAAGACGTAACATTCAGAATTGCGCCTTTGACAGATGTTGATGCTGACGAAATGATTAAATCAGTTAAAGCTTATGAACTTCTGAAAGGTGCAAGAGGTACAAAACCGGCTAATATGGAACAGATTCAAGAAACTCTTCTCAGACTTTCTCAGCTGGTTAATGACTTTAAATTCATTGATGAACTTGATATCAACCCGCTGCTTATCTCTGAAAAAACAGGCGAAGGCATTGCAGTTGACGGACGTATCAAAGTCAGAGTTGATGAAGTTAAAGAATACTTTGGCTGCGGCGCAGAATGCACTGCTTGCGGAAAGTAGAATTATTACTCATTTAATTTATACAAAAGCCCTGTCCCAAGCGGACAGGGTTTTTGTTATTTAATCGGTCTCCAGATATCTGCAAATATAAAGCTCCCATTGGTCAAAATTAATTAAATTAAAAAAGTTATAAAGTAAAAAGCGTTTCCAAACATTTGGAAACGCTTTTTGACTTTTAATTTCTGAAAAAACTATTTCAATTCAACTGTAGCGCCAGCAGCTTCGAGTTGTTTTTTGATAGCTTCAGCATCTTCTTTTTTAACGCCTTCTTTGATAGCTTTAGGAGCAGC
>CALVEJ010000025.1 GCA_944326535.1 Candidatus Gastranaerophilales bacterium
AAATTGCTGTGCAGAGCAGAAACGAACCTGCGACCAACGACGCAGGCAAATATGAAAACGCAAGCCAAGGCTCGCTTGGTCCTGTCGCCGGCAAAATTGCTGTGTAGATTAGAAACAGCACCGCCGCTATTTTGAAAAAGTTTAATGTGATGCTTTCAAAAAAAATCCGCTAATCTAATTCAGACTCGCGGATGCAATTTTATAGATAAAGTGTGTTTTTTACATTTGTTTTTTGTTATTCTATAAAGATACACTATTTTTTGTCTTCCGTCAATACAGACAAGTGTTTTCACGAATTGTAAAAAATTAAAAAATATACAAAAATTTTTGCAAATTCTTAAAAAAAATCTCTTTTTTTTTCAAAAATTTAATTGATTTTTTTTTTAATTATAAAAATATTTGTACAAAAATACAAAAATTAGAAATTAAATTAAAATTTTTAATTTTACATTTGTTAACATTGTAGTACTTGCTATGCATCAGCAAATTCTTTATGATCAATATCTTCACTATGTTCTGATTCTGTCGGGATATAGTGGTAATGGCTCATAGATGCAACCTGTTTTCCCCATTGTTCAATTATTTCGTCTTCGGAAAGTTCATGCGAGATGGGTTTGCCGATTTGAACAATAACTTTTGATTTAAACGGAATCCAGTTATATTTTTCACAGCCGGTAATAGAAATTGGCAAGATATCCCACTTTGCAGCTTTTGCTACAACGGCAAAGCCCTTGTTTATTTTTTCAATTGTATGATTTTTTCTTATGCCGCCTTGCGGAAAGATTCCCAGCAGCCAATTTGTTTTTGCCAGCTCTTTCACTGTCTTTATTGTTGACACTTCAAGCTTTTGTCTGTTAACTGCAAAAGCACCGAGCAAATCCATGTTCAAAGTAAAGAATGAACCGTTTTCAAAAAGTTCCTTTTTTGCCATATAAGCGATAGGTTTTATTACTGCAACAGAAACAAGAAACGGGTCAAAATATGATATATGATTTGCTGCACAGATGAATTTTTTGCCTTTTGGAATATTTTCTCTGCCTTTTACTTCAAATTTGTAAAACAGCCAAAATATAGGAATGGCAACACATACACACCATAGTATCTGGTAAATCATTCTAAAAAGATTGTATTCATTTGCATATCTTCTTGCATAATTTCTTGTCATTTCATACCCCGAAACTTTTCTTATTTGTTATTCATTTATTCCAGAACATATTCTTTTCCTGTGAGTTCAGAGATTGTACAGCACCATTGCCTCATCATATCATCTATATCATCACTGTACGGTATCATCTTTCCGATTTTTATTGTTAATTCGTTTGAGCCAAGCCATTTTGGTTTTTCATCCGCACCTATTATTGCTACAGGCAGTATGCCGGTTTTGGTTGCTTTGGCAAAAGATGCAAAGCCTTTTGTTATTTTTTCAACTCTGTCGCTTGTATCTCTGGTTCCTTGCGGGAAAAGACCAAGAACCCATTTTGTATTTTTTATGTTTAATGCGGTTTTTATTGTTGAAACTTCAACTTTGTCTCTTCTGACAGCAAAAGCACCGCAAAAATCCAGAAGAAGCCTTGAAAAGAATTTTTCAAAAAGTTCTTCTTTTGCCATAAAAGCGATTGGCATATCAAGAGCAAACGGCAGCAAGAAAGGATCCCTTCCTGATATATGGTTTGCCGCTACGATGAATTTGTCTTCTTCGGGGATATTTTCTTTTCCCTCAACTTTGTATGAGTACATAAGTTTTACATATGCCCCAAAGACCACATTACAGGTCAGCCATTGAAAAAATGCTCTGAATTTATTAAATACCTTTACATCTCTTTTTGAAAAAGTGCTCATTTTTTGTCTCAACAATAATAATTTCTTATCAATTTCTTACCAAACATTTTAGCAAAAATCTTTTATAAAAGAAAATAACACAACAGACTAATTGCCAAAAGCTTTTTTTATGGACTCCTCATAAGGAGGATATAATACGCCTTTTTCTGTGATTATTCCTTTGATAAGCTCATGCGGTGTAACGTCAAAACCGGGGTTTATTACATTCACACCTTCTGCACAAATTCTTTTTCCGTTTATACAAGTAACTTCTTCATGATCTCTTTCTTCGATTGGGATTTCTTCTCCTGTTTTGATTGAAGTGTCTACTGTTGACAGCGGGGCAGCTATGTAAAATGGTACTTTGTGGTAATCAGCTACAATAGCAAGATTGTATGTTCCGATTTTGTTCGCTGTGTCACCATTTGAAGCAATTCTGTCGGCTCCGACAACGACCATATCAATCATACCTTTGTTCATAAAATATCCGCTCATTCCGTCTGTAATGAGTGTTACCGGAATGTTGTCCATAACAAGCTCAAAGGTTGTAATTCTTGCACCCTGCTGGCGTGGTCTTGTTTCATCGGCAAAAACCTGAATGGTGTTGTCTTTTGCAAATGCGGAACGAACAACACCAAGAGCGGTTCCGTATCCTACTGTCGCCAGTGCGCCTGCGTTGCAGTGAGTGAGAATAACTGCTCCTTTTTTGGGGACAAGCTCTGCACCGTAATCTCCAATTTTTTTGTTTATTTCAATATCATCGTTTTCAAGTTCTATACCATGATCAATTAGACGCTGGACTATTCCGTCAACAGTTGTATCAGAGTTTTTTGCAAGCTCAAATTGTTTATTAACAGCCCACATAAGATTGACTGCCGTAGGTCTTGAACCTTTTAAAAACTCAGCTTTTTCTTTGAGTAATTTTAGAAAATCTTCTTTATTTTTGGTTTTTTGTGCAATTTCTATAGCAGCAAGCGCCATTCCGTGTGCACCTGCTATTCCTATTGCCGGCGCGCCTCTTACTATCATTGTTTTTATAGCGTTGTACATTTCATTGGAGGTTTTTATATCAACAAGTTTGTATTCATATGGAATAACAAGCTGGTCAACCATTCTTGAAACATTTTTTGAACTAATCCACTCTATTGTTTTTATTTTTGACTTAAAATCCATAACCATCCCTCAAACTCAAAAATTTAATCCTGTATGTCTATTTGTGTCGGAACATCTTCCGGCTTTGGCTCTATTTGGTTGTAAATGTACATTGTAACCAGACCCGAAAATGCATTAAGCAATGCGGACAGAATAGAAACAAAAAGCACCATCATTATTGTCACAAATATGCCGGATCTGAAAAGAAGGCTGACTCCGAGATAAAAAGAACCTTTGTACAAAAAGCCTATAATAGTTGCCAGAGGAACAAACGAAATTGAAAAGCCAATGAACGAAACAAAACCTATAATCGCTCCGTAAATAGAGCCTTCTTTTGGTTCAACATACCCCAGGAGATTTAACTTTTTCAAATAAATGAACAGTAAAGGTGCCGTAAGTATCATTAAAACAAAAAATGAAAAATTACATATAAAAGGAATTATTGTAATTACACCCAGAATCAATCCGAGAATTCCTGATAATATCAATAATTTTTTTAGAAAAATTTTATTCGATAACATTGTTTCCCCTCTGAATTGTAATAATTTAATTAAATCATAAACAAATTATGCACTCACGTATTTTGACAAATCACATTGCAAGTTTCTTGCATGGCAGACGGCAATAGCTATTGAGTCTACCGTGTCATCCAGTTTTGGCCATTTTTTATCATTTTTTTCGACCATTCTTTCCACAGCGTCTGCAACTTCATTTTTTGTTGCTCTGCCATAGCCGGTAATTGTTTGTTTTACAATGATGGGAGTGTATTCAACCGCAGGGATTTTCATTTTTTCCAATGTCATCATAATCACCCCTCTTGCCTGAGCAACCGGAATAATTGTTTTTTGGTTTTTAAAGAAATACAGTTTTTCCACTCCTGCAGTGTCCGGCTCGAACTGTTTTATTATTTCTTCAAGGTCTTTTGAAATTTCGTACAGACGTCCCGCTTCTGTTTTATTTTTATCAGTTTGGATTGAACCGGAGGATACGAGTTTACAGCAGTCTTCTTCAACATCCAAAATGCTGTATCCCACAATTGCTATTCCCGGATCTATTCCCAAAACTCTCATACTATCAATTATAATTGAGCTATGGAGAAAGACAAACTCTTAATATTATTACATATCTGTAAGAATTGACCCAAAATAGTTTGTATAAAAAATATGTTTATGATAATTTCTATTTACAAAGAAATTACTAGTAAGGAGCAAAAAATTGAAAAGATACGAATTATTATCAATCATTAAACCAAATATGGATGCGGAAGAAGCTGACAAAGTTATTGCAAAAATCGAAGATATCGTTAAATCTTTGGGCGGAAGCGTAACTTCTACAGACAAAATGGGCAGAAAAAAACTTGCTCATGACATCCAAAATTTTAGAGACGGTCACTATGTAGCACAAAGACTTGAACTTGCACCAGAAAAAGTTGCAGAATTCAAAAGACAATTGAGCTTGAATGACAACATTTTAAGAACAATGTTTATGGAAGAATCAAAGGTTAGTGCATAGTCCGGAAAGACAGGAGAAAAAATGAGTTTAGCAAAAGCAGTTATATCAGGAACAGTTTACAGAGCGCCGGAAAAACGCTTTACTTCAAACAATGTGCCTATTTCGGCTTTTGCTATGAATATCTCCGAAAATGAAGAAACATTGGTTAGAGTAATTGCCAAGGGTAACCTGGCACAAACCGTAGAGGAAAGTTTATCTAAAGGCGACAGAGTTGTTGTTGAAGGAAGACTTCAAAATAATACGGTTAAAAATGAAGACGGTTCGGAAAGAAGAATTGTTGAAATTGATGCATATACGTTTGAAAAGATTTCCGGCGTTTCTGCATCAAATGCCGCATCTTCATCCAAATCGCCTGATACATTGGTCCAATTCGGACAGGACGATTTTTCGGATGACCTGATTGGAGAAGACGAAATTCCGTTTTAATATCGGGGACATTCGAGCGCAAAAGCCGGCGGATTTTGCTTGATAAACAGAGCATAATCCTTAGATGTAAGAATACAATAGAAAAGGATAAAACAATGGCAAGACCACAAATCGACAAAAACAAAAGAAAAAGCTGCAACTTCTGTGCAGACAAAGTAGAAGTCATCGATTACAAAGATGCACAAAAAATCAGAAGATATTTAACTGAAGCAGGAAAAATTCTCCCAAGAAGAATTACAGGTACTTGTGCAGAACATCAAAGAATGCTTGCAAAAGCAGTAAAAAAAGCAAGAGAAGCTGCTTTGATTAACTATGTATATGATTAATCAATTATTAAAAATAGTTTAATTATAAAAAAGACCTCTTAAAAAAGAGGTCTTTTTTTATCTTTTTATTATATTTATTTCTTCAGCTCATTAATTACAAATTTTACCGCACCTCTGTTTTCGTCAAAAATCTTTTGGGTGTCCAGACAAGCTTGAGCATAATATTTTTTATCATCCAAAAGCTTTTTCATATCGTCAGCAAGTTCATCAGCCGAGTTTGCGATTTTTGCCGCTTTTGTTTTGGTGAGGTAATCGTATATATCTTTAAAGTTGAATACACAGCTTCCTGAAAGTACGGGTTTTCTCCATATATTTGCTTCCAGCGGATTGTGTCCTCCTGTTGAAGAAAAACTTCCGCCAATGAATGCCAGATGACAGATAGAAAACATCTTCATCAATTCGCCCATTGTGTCGAGCATAATGATATCGTTGTTTAAAAAAGTGTCTTTTTGGCTTCTTCTTCCGTATGAAAAACCGCTTTCTTTTAATAAATTTTCAACGGCATCGTATCTTTCCGGGTGTCTTGGGGCAAGCAATAATTTTACTTCAGGATAGTCTTGCTTTACTTTTTTGTATGCATCCAGAACTATTTCATCTTCTCCCTTGTGTGTGCTTGCGGCTGCAATCATTTTTTTGCCGTTTAGCTGCATTTCTATAGCAAGTTTTGTGATTTCGCTGCTGTTCATTGTGGGCGAAATATCGAACTTTAAATTTCCCATTACTTTTGTGATTTCAGGCTTTGCTCCGACATTTAATATTCTGTCCATATCTCCTTTTGTCTGCATGAAAATTCCTGCGTATTGAGAAAGAACATGTTTGAAGAAAAATGAGAAATTTTTATATCCGTTGTATGAATGCGGAGACAACCTTCCGTTTACTATATATACGGGAATGTTCTGTCTTTTTGCCAGATAAACAAAATCAGGCCATATTTCTGTTTCTGCAATTATTATTTTATTGGGCTTTACTGTGTTCAAAAAGGACAGAACTGAAAAGAAATAATCAAACGGAAAGTATGTTATTGCATCAACTGTAGATGACAGTTTTTTGTTAGCAATTTCCTGACCGGTTTTTGTTGTAGTTGAAAGGACTATATTTGCATTTGGAAAAGCCTCTCTTGTCTTTTTGACAAGTGCCTCTATAGCGTTGACTTCACCTACGGACACTGCGTGAAAAAATATTGTTTCTTTTTTGTGATCAAGTTTTATTGATCCGTAACAACCGAGTTTTGTCCAAAAACCTGCTCTGAATTTCGGAACAATAATCAACGCCAGAACAATTACCGGCAATAATAAAATTGACAAAAAAATCAATACCGTGTTGTAAACCAAACTGAATAAAAACATAAATTCTACCCTCTATCGCTGTTTTTTTCAGTTTATGCAAAACATAAGATATGTTCAATTAGATTTTTAATCCGGAGAAAGAATTGTAATTGTTAAACACCCTGAAAGAGGAGGGAAGCGGATTTTTCATTGTGATATTTTGAGAAATTTGATGTTTGTATATTTTTATATCTTCTTTCTTTTGAAGGTCTTTTTGCATCATTGCGGCTAATTTGTTTCTTACAAGGGGGGTAACAATATTGCAGGCAAGTACTGATGCGGCTATTGCGGAAATTGTACCTACGTTATTTTTATGCTGCTCAAGACAATCGAGCGTTTTTTCTGCCGCATTCAGCGCTTTTGCTTTTTCTGCGGGAGATATGTTTTTTAGTATGTCAAGATCTTTTGCATTTTCAAGAACTTTTGTAAGTTTGCCGCCGAGTTCTTTGGAAGAAAAGAGTTTTTTCCATTCTTTTTGTGAAAGTGCGGGCATGTTATCGGGTTTTATTTTAAGGATTTCATTTACGACTTTGTCTGTCATAAGATGTCCTTTTTCAACGAGCCAATCTCCTCCTTTTTTTATCAGTTCGCATATAGAATAATACATGCCTACATTGACAAGAGCATCTGCTCCTTCTTGGGGGAGCAGAAATTTTTTCTGTTCTTTATCAATTTTTTTGTCTCCGAGCAGCATTGCAATTTGTGCAATGGAACTCAAGACCCATCCTGCAGCACCCATATGAACGAGCAGTTTTCCGCCGTCTTTTGAGTAGTTTTTCCACATATATTGACAAAAATTAGAAAATAAGGAAGAGCCTGTCATTATTTTTCAGCCGCCTTTCCATTTTCCGCAGTATTGTCTGCATTTGCTGCAATTTTTTTGTGAAATACATCGGTTAAATATTTTGTTAACGGTGCATCAAGCAAAAAGTTCGTAAATACCATTGCTACAGTAGCAAAGAATGTACCGAGAGCTTTTGTATAAAGGTTGAATTTTTTCTCCAATTTATCCGGTGTGATATTTTTATCCAGATTCATTTTTTCAAACACCGGTACAAAAAAGTCCTTGTTTGTCTTTTTGGCTACGGAAATTATTTTGCCGGCGCTGTCTGTTATCGGTTTATAGTTACAGAATTTTTTTACAAAACTTATGCCCGCCTGACGGACAATTACGCCTACAACAGTTCCTGCAATAATTTTTGCAATTGTTCTGGCAACGGATAACATTCTGGTATCTTTATCAACATCTTTGTTGTGCATGTCGATAAAAGGCTGCGTAGCAAGTGCTGTTGCACCGAGTATCAGTCTTTGCTCGGGCGCATGCAAATATTTGCCGGCAAAATCAAAGCCCTTTTTTATGTATTCGTTTCGAATAATCAATTATTTCGGCACCTTTCAATTTTGCACACCCGAATATCCCTTTTGGGGCTGTTTCAGGCATGGTTACACTACACATATCTGCTAAAACAAAACATATATGTGGATTGACTGAAATCAGGGGTTTGTAAAGGTTTTTTTACAAAAAATTTTATTTTTTTAGGAATTCTGAAAATTGTTTGTTTTTTACTATTTCATAACCGCAGGTATCAAATGTTTCACACCCTCCGAGTCTTATCTTGTCATTAACCATAGGATACGCTCTGCAGTATAAAGATCTGAATAAATAGTCTTTGCATAGACTGTTTTCATCGAGGGATTTGCATTTGAACAAAATAATCCCTTGGTCATTTTTTCCGTTAATCTCAAAATGATTGTACTTTTTGTCAAAGTTTTTCAGGCTCTCAAATTGTTCTTCTGTTTTCACGTACTCATCTTCAATCATGAAAACAATATTTTTGCAGCAGGCACCGCAATGATTGCATTTACCTTTGATTTTGTATTTTGATGTGAACAGCTTGTGAAAATAAAATTGAAGATATAAAAAAATAGTTTTTATCATTGTCTGATCCAAAAATCATTTCTTGCTATTACCCTGTCGAAATCATCAAAAGAAAATATCTGCATAAAATAATAACCGGGTTCATTAATCACAAAATAAGACATAAAGTCGTTTTCAGAATCATCTATATGAAAATCTTTTGACCAGAATATACTATATCCCCAGTGCCTTGTTTTGTCATTTTTTTTGACTATCTGAACTCTTATGTATTCATCCTTAAATCCCTTAGGATTGAGAAGCAGATAGTATACACGTTCTCCCACAAGAAAAGTTCTGCCGACATTTTTTACATTCTCTTTTTGTATGGGCTGTGCACTGAAATATAAAAGAGCACCTTTTTCTCCGATGTTGCCCCATTTGAAAGCTGTACAAAATGTGATACAGACAGCAAAAAACAATACCGCTATTATACTTAATATAAATTTTTTGTTTTTCATTATATCTTGGTTTTTAAATATTCTATTTGAGATTTAACCTGAGTTTTCATATTGTTGTCATTTGTCAGGGTTAAAAATTTCTCATAATTCGTAATTGCTGCAGTATAATTTTTTTCTTTTTCGTGTGCCAAACCAAGAGCGTAATATGCATAGGCATAATTTGGATCAATTGCTATTACACTGTTGAAGGCTTTTTTTGCATTATCTATTTCATTCAGTTCTGCATAGCACAGTCCTGAATTAAACATCGCATTTGTGTTTTTTAAGTTAAGCAAAATAGCTTTTTGATATTGTTCAAGTGCTGTTTTTGTATCTGATTTCGCTTTGTATACATTACCGAGTTTTATCAATGTGTCTTCATTTTTTGGATCTAACTCAAGTGCCTTTTGATACTCAAATATAGCTTTTTCGTAAGTTTTCTCTTTTGCATATGAGTCAGCCAGACCAATATGGGCTTCTGTATTTTTGCTGTTCAAAGAGAGAACTTTGTTAAAAACAGTTTGTGCATCCTGTTCTCTGTCATATTTTGATAGAATAACACCGTAATCCACAAGCGTATTTTGGTTTTCAGGATCTACTGCAAGCGCTTTTTCAAACTGTTCAAGAGCTTTTGTTTTTGATCCCATTGTGTCATAAGCAATTGCCTGTGCCCTTAGCGCATCAGCACTGTCGTTGTTTAAGCCCGCTGCTTCTTCATAGCAGTTTAATGCTTTTTTCTGAGAGCCTTCTTTCATATAAGCATCACCAAGAGAAAGGTATGCCTTGCTCAGGTATTCTTTGACTTTCGGCTCTGTTCTTTGTTCATATAGTGTTTTGTATATAGAGATTGCACTTTCGTAATTTCCCATTGCATGAAGCGCTATGGCTTTGTTGAAAAGCGTGTTGTAATCATTCTTGTCCTGTGCCAAAAGTTCATCATAAACTTTTATTGCTTCTTGGTAGTTTTTGCAAAGATGATATGTTCTTGCAAGTTCTTTTTTTGCATCAAGATTAGCCGGCTCAAGCTCAATAGCCTTTTTGTATGAAGCAATTGCTTCATCGTATTTTTGTATTTTTTGATATGTAATACCCAGATTGTAATATGCAGATGCATCATTAGGTTTGTATTGGATATATTCCTTGTACATGTTTATTGCATCCTGAATTTTACTCATATCAGCAAGAAGGTTTGCGTAATCCAATTTTAAATCATTTAAATCCGGTTTGATTTGAAATGCATTGCGAAACTCAATAAGAGCCAGATCATCTTTTGAAAGCCTTACGTATGCAAGTGCCATATTGGCATGTGATGCATAGTCATTGGGGTCAATTCTGACGGCTTTTTTGAACATTTCAACAGCATTTGTATAGTCTCCGGAACGGAGCAACGCTAAGCCGTAATTAGGATATTCATTAAATCCTGACGGGTTTTTTGTGTAGAGTGTTGCGTATTCATCCGCAGCATCTTGATACTTGTCCAATTTTAAATAAATAGATGCCAGGTTTTCTCTTGCTTCGACATCATCAGGGTAATATCCCAGAAAAGTTTTAAAATATTTTATTGCTTCTTGATTGTCGCCTTGAAGAAATTTTACATTAGCAAGATTCAAGTAGTTGTATTTGTATTCGGGAAATATAGTCAATGCCTGATTGTAAGCGGCAAATGCATTGTCATAATCATGCTGCTGCTGCAAAATATTTCCGATACTGATATAAACGACAGCGTCATTTGGCTTTATCTTTACAGCTTTTTTGTAAGCTACGAGTGCATTTTGCCAGTCCCCCATTTCAGAGTATATTCCGCCTAATTTTATGTATAATATGGCTTCGTCGGGAGAAAGCTCAATTGCGCTTTTAATTTTTTCAATCGCCTGCGGATAATTCGCATCTTTTTCTAGAACATTTGTTTCCTGAAACAGCTTATATGCTTCAGGCGACATTTTTGCTGAAACTGAAAGCGGCGACAATGCCAGAGTTAAGGATAAAGCTAATATTAATTCTCTTCTCATAGAATACATTATCTTATGTTTTGAAAAAAAAAGCAATGCCCCTGTATTTCCTGTTATGAGGCTCGTCTTGGTATTTGCTGGATAATGCGCCGGTATAAAAAAGTGTAATTTTTACAAACTATCTATGTAAAGTTTCTTGAAACTGTATATAGTGTACTGGCAAAAATTTTGTATTATAAGTTTTTAGCTGCTAAACAGGAGACAACTTATGCAAATATCACCCCTGAATTTTTCAACAGCATCTTATGGTAAATCCGACAGACCTGCTTTCAAGGCTCTTACACCTGTAACATACGTACAGGTTGATGACCTTGTTTATACAAGAGGTGAGGTATTGATAAATGTTATAAAAGCATTTGTTAAAAGGATTAAGCAGGGTCGTAAAGAGGATGCTGATTTGCGCTCGGCTTTAAAAAATATTACGGGTGATTTTCTTCAAATCCCCGGATATCAAAGTGTAACAAGAATAGGTAATAATATTGTAACGGGTCCTGATGCTGCAAACCTTGAAGCAATATGGTCAACGAATCTGCCCTTGGCGCAAAAAAAGGATCAGGCATCAAATTTTGTAAAAGGTCTTTTTTATCAACGACCAATGAAAAATATGGCGATTACGGCAAAGAGCGTAACTAAAAAAGGCAAAGTTCAGTATGAGATAGAGAATGTTTACCCAACTAGATATTACTAGACAACAAATACGTTCTCAACTGCGATTAACTTTCTTATCACGAATTTTTCTCGGATAAAATTTTTTCATGCTAAAATCTTAAATGAAAAAATTATTACAAAAAGAGGTTATAGAATTATGACAACAAAAGATCTTTCGCCGCTTCAAAAAGCGAGATTGGAATTCAAACCTGTTTTGCCGGCTACTCTGGCGGCAGGTATTAAAAAGGTTGCCGTTATAGAAGGTGACAAAACAGAATGTGTTAAAGACCAGGATCAGATTAAAAAACTGTTTGAAAACACATACGGAAAATGTACTGTTACTTTCAAATCCGGCGAAGAACAAAACTTTGCTGCGAAGAATGTTGGTGTTATTCTGTCGGGCGGTCAGGCTCCCGGCGGTCACAACGTTGTTGCAGGATTGTATGATGCTTTGAAACAGGCAAATCCGGAAAGCAAACTATACGGATTTTTGGGCGGACCTTCCGGTATTATTGACGGACAGTATATTGAGTTTACTGATGAAATAATCGATGCCTACAGAAACACAGGTGGTTTTGACATTATAGGTTCAGGCAGAACAAAACTCGAAACAGAAGAACAGTTTGAAAAATCTCTTGAAAACTGTAAAAAACTCAATATTACAGGTATTGTTATTATTGGCGGAGATGATTCAAATACCAACGCCGCAATGCTTGCTGAATGGTTTGTTGCCCAAAATGCTGGTATTCAGGTTATTGGCTGTCCGAAAACAATTGACGGCGATTTGAAAAATGAACAAATTGAAATTTCTTTTGGTTTTGATACCGCTACAAAAACTTACGCAGAGCTTGTCGGAAACATTCAAAGAGATGTTAATTCAGCGAAAAAATACTGGCACTTTGTTAAGGTTATGGGTAGAAGTGCTACTCACGTAGCTCTGGAAGTTGCATTGCAAACGCAGCCTAATATCACTTTGATTTCAGAAGAAGTTGAAGAAAAGAAAATGTCTCTGAAACAAATTGTGGATTATATGGCTGATATCATTGCAAGACGTGCAAATGCAGGTAAAAATTTTGGCGTTGCTCTAATTCCGGAAGGTTTGATTGAATTTATTCCAGAAATGAAGACAATGATTGCAAACCTCAATGATATAATGTCCACTTTGGAACAGGATGCTTCTTACAACAAACTTACCGTTCCGGCTGACAGATTTAATTTTATTGAAAGCAGACTTGAACCGGAAAATGCAAGAGTATTTGAGTCACTTCCTGTTTTGATTAAAGCGCAGCTGCTTATGGACAGAGACCCTCATGGAAATGTTCAGGTTTCAAAAATTGAAACAGAAAAATTGCTCATAGAAATGATTAAGACAAAACTTGATGAAATGAAAAGACAGGGCGAGTTTATGGGTAAATTCTCCGACCAGTGCCATTTCTTCGGATATGAAGGAAGATGTGCATTCCCTTCTAACTTTGATGCAAATTACTGCTATGCATTGGGCTTTAATGCGTATGCATTAATTCAGTCTGGTTTGACAGGATATCTTTCATCCGTAAGAAATCTTACGGCTCCTTCTTCTGAATGGGTTGCAGGCGGTGTGCCGTTGACAATGATGATGAATATGGAAAGACGTCATGGTCATATGAAACCTGTAATTCAAAAGGCACTTGTAAGACTTGACGGTCCCGTGTTCAAGAAACTTGAAGCAAACAGAGAAGACTGGGCTATGAACGACAGATACCTGTTCCCCGGTTCAATTCAATATTGGGGACCGAGCGAGGTTTGTGATATTACGACACAAACACTGAAACTCGAGAGCGAAGCAAAACTCGCCGGTGTATAAGAAATAAAAAATCGGATTTGAATTTTCAAATCCGGTTTTTTTATATATTTGTAAAAAAATTTTTTTGAATAGCAAAAGATTTTTATTTTGGGTATTAATCATTTGAGGGTTTCAACAAAAGGAGAGGTTATTAAATGAAAATAAATGCAATTATCAATTCAAACTATGGTAAACAACAGAGTTTTAACGGACACTGGGAAGACAGAATAGTTTTTAGTTCAAAGAAAAAACCGCTGTATCAAAAAAGGGAATATTTTCCTGACAAAAATGAATCACTAAAACAAGTTGCTCTTGCCTGGGAAAAAGAGACAAATGAACTGCCTATTGATTGGATAAAAACGCACAACTTATATAATCAGAACGGCTTTGTCCGCTATCAGCTGCAAGATAATAAATATCTTCCGATAGATGTTTTACAAGAATCCGTAAAAATCAAAATTGAACGTAATAAAGAAAAGTTTCTTGTACCGGAAGAGGAAATAATCTATTATTCCGAAATTTCTAACCTTGCAAAACAAAAGAATGATTTGGCTGCGGTAAAAGAAATGGAAACAAAAATGGCAGAATCATATGACAAAATCAAAGGCGAACAACAGCAGCAAAGTGCAAGAAACAGGCTCAATGAGTACAAAGACGGCTTTGGTGATATGCTTTTCTATTCGCAGCGTTAGATAATGGAATATTTCCGCATTTTAATATAAAATGCAGCTATGAAAAAGAAAACCGTTGACGAAAAATGGAAGATCTGTAGTTTCTGTAAATATATAAGACACTGCTCTGTCGGTCAGGGCAGGATAAAGGATCTTGCGGACAATCCTGTTGCCGTATATGATATAGGCTGTTTTGACTATGAGATATATAAGAAAAACAGCAAAGGCAAACAGCTCGGTTTGTTTAAATAAAAAGCTCTATATATGGCTATATATAGAGCTTTTATCATATTTTACCGATAATCGGACAATGCATTGTTGAATGATGTTTCATCAATTGCATCTTCTTCATCGACATCAAAATCAACGGAATTAAATATTTGCTGCAGTTTTACCGCTTCTGCTCCAGAGATTTTTCCGTCATTATCCAGATCAAAATATTCAAAATTGTATTTTTGTACCAGTTCTTTCATTTTTTCTGTGTTTTTATCAACATTTGATGTATTTGTTGTTGAATTGATTGAATTTATTGGGTCCATTGTTTTTCTCCTTTTGTAAATTTGATGTGTTTCTTATCGTCTAAACCTACAAGAAATATATGCCCATAAAATATTTTAAAATATCAAATTACATTAAGAAATGTGTAAAAATTTTTCTTGACATGCGGTCTTGTGCCCTATAGTATAATAAATACGGATGCATCGGGGCATTTGAAATTCTTAAAATTGAATAATGGGGCGTCGCCAAGTGGTAAGGCAGCTGGTTTTGGTCCAGCCATTCCGGAGGTTCGAATCCTTCCGCCCCAGAAAAATAAAAAGGTCTGCTGTATAGCAGACCTTTTTATTGAAAGAATATTTCAAACAGCTTGTGCTTTTTGGGAAAATTTTTATATTACAAGAACATGGTTCTTATTTTTACAAAGATATTCCGAATAATTTCATAAGTTCGAACGGAATTATAATATCCGTACTGTTTTCATGTGAACTCGATACCGTGACTTCTTGGGTCTTCGGGTTATATCCCTTCACGATGTATGCATGATTTTTGTAAATTATACTTCCGCTTGGAAGTTTTAGTATTTCATTATCTATATTTGTAGGATTTTCGTTGCTCATGTACAGCTTTGCTTTTTTGCCGGAGGAAAGTTCTATTTCTCCTTTTGTTATATTCTTTTCCGTTCTAAGTGTTTGTAAATCTAAAAGAGAAATTATTTTTGGAATATCCTGTTTGTTTAACAGTTCTTCCGTAATATTTGAATAAAAATTTGCATTTTTATTGTACATTCTTGATATTATGTTTACTGCGTTTTCTCCGTTTTTTAATATGTTGGTTCCATAACGTTTGATATATGCCATCTCAAGCAGCAAGACATCTTTGTCTCCGGTTGAAAAGCCCACAATTTCTTTTCTTCCTTTTTTTATGGACATATTGTTAATTTCTTCTTGTTTTACTTTTACGGGTTTTCTGCCCCTGTCTGAGGGAAAGTTAACTTCATAATATACATTTCCGTTTTTGTCTTGTTTCTTGGTATAAATATTACGAAGATTATCTTCTGACAGAGCTTCTGCTGCAGCTAATATTGTACATGTCTGCAGCATTCCTTGATTATAAGTTCCTATATGCCAATCCACAATATCGCTGTTTTCATCAAAATTGTTTCGCTCTTTTCTTATTGAGTTAATTATGTTCGGGTTTCTGTTTTTGTCTGTTTCATATGTATCAAATTCCGCAAGTATTTCTTTTTCTGTCATATCAGCGACAGCTTTCTGCCCCTTTTTTTCTGTCCACAATTTTTCTTTGTCTAAATATTCATTGGCTTTGAATGAGAGATCTTTGTAATCTGCATATCCGTCATCCAAAAAAGCCTGAAGTTCATCATAAGAGTGTATATGTTGATTGTTTTTTTGTGAGGAGTTATATTCTTTTAATTGTTTTGAAAATAGTGAGTAGCTTTCTTTTGAAACGTTTTTGAATTCATTTACAGAGATATTTCCGTCTTTGTTTTTATCAAAAAATGACAATATCGCATTCGTCGTAAAATCATTTACAGGTACAGAGTCTGCACCCTGTTTGAATTGATTTTTTTGAACACGGATAGCATATTTTTCTATTTTTGCTGGATTAAATTCCGTCATGAAAGTACTCTCTTGAAAATAAACTCCTATATATAAAAAAACAGCGAACCTAAAAAAAATAACAAAATTGTATTTTTGTTATTTACATTATGTAATAATTGTTATACTAATAAATCTAAATTCAACAAAGCAGATTCTTCTGCAGCCTTAAGCGCTTTTATTTTTTCATAGAACAAATCCGGTGATATTTTTTCGTTGAATGATTTTTCATACAAATCATCCAATATGTCATAATAGGTTTTTTCTATATTTTCCCGTCTTGTGGTGTTAAAAATTTTTCTGTAAACAGTGTCTTCTTGTTTGTTGAGTTGACTTTTTTTTCTTATGTTGCTGCCAAAAGAAATTTTTAGCATAAAAGAATTCTCCTTTTTTTGCACAAAAGTATATGAATAAAAATTTTTGACAGACTTTTTACAAAACTTATTATTTAAATCAGAAAAAAAGTTATACAAAAATGAATAACAGACCTCAATATTTTGATAATGGCGAATGGTAAAGAACAAAATATAAATAAAACTGTAAATAAGATTTCTATCCATAATGAAAGGATACGTTATGTTCAAAAAACTAATATTTCCTGCTATATTAGCCGGGCTTGTTTGGAGTTTTGTAAACGGCAGAAAGAAAAAAAATATACCTTTGCTCGGGGAAAAAGCGCCGTCTTTTAGAGCAAAGAGCACCGGAGGTGTTATACATTTTCCCAGGGATTATAAAGGAAGCTGGGTGATTTTCTTTTCTCATCCCGCTGATTTTACTCCCGTATGTACCACGGAATTTATGACTTTTGAATCTATGCAGAAAGATTTTGAAGATCTGAATACAAAACTTTTGGGTTTGTCTGTGGACAGCTTAAATTCGCATATCGCCTGGTTAAAAGATATGAAAGAAAATATATCTCACAGTGATTTTTCGGATTTTGATACGGATTTTCCTTTGATTGAGGATGAAAACCATTCAATTGCTCAAAAATATGGAATGATACAACCCAAAGCCGATACGACAAAAACGGTTCGTGCCGTATTTATTATTGACACTCGGGGAATAATCAGAGCGATTCTTTATTATCCGCAGTCTAACGGAAGGAATATAGATGAAATAAAAAGGCTGTTGATTGCCCTTCAAACTACGGACAAATTTAATGTTGTAACTCCTGCAAACTGGGAAGCGGGAGATGAAGTTATTATTACCCCTCCTTCTACGAAAGAAGAGGCTATTGAGAGACTAGAGAATATGGAAGATACAAAATGCTATGACTGGTTTTTGTGCTTTAAAAGCTTGCCAAGAGAAATTTTGGAAGAAAAGCTGCTGCACAAAAATACAGGAGAGAATATTTGTAACTAGAATACAGGAGAAAATATATGGCAAAAGTTGTTGAACTTACTGATGAAAATTTTGATATAGAACTAAATAACACGGATAAACCTGTTCTTGTTGACTTTTTTGCACCCTGGTGCGGACACTGCAGAACGCAGGGACCGATTATAGAAGAACTTGCCGATGAAATAGGACAGAATGCTGTTGTTGCAAAAATCAATGTTGATGAAAACAGAGAAAAAGCCTCAGAATATTTTATAAGCGGAATTCCTGCAATTTTGGTATTCAAAAAGGGAAAACTTGTTGAACAAAAGGCTGGTGTTCATCAAAAAGAGGAATTAAAAAAAATTCTTTCAAAATATGAAAACAAAAACTGATAAAAAGACCGCCGAATAGGGCGGTCTTTTTGTGTTATACTCCTGGGAAGAGAAGAGGACTATGGATTTATGAAATACAAAGGCATAATTTTTGATTTTAACGGCACGTTGTTTTTTGATTCACAAAAACATTACGACGCCTGGAAACTTTTTTCAAAACAGCTCAGAGGATATGAATTTTCTGATGACGAAATGAGAAATCATATGTTCGGCAGAACAAATGAAGATATAATTTCTTATGCTATCGGTAAAAAACCTGACAGGGCATTGTGTCAAAAACTTGCAAAAGAAAAAGAATCATTATATAGACAAATGTGTATGGAGGACAAAGAAAATTTCCATTTTGCTCCTTACGCAGCAGAGTTTTTAGACTTTTTGTGCGCCAAGAAAATTCCGCACACAATTGCAACAATGTCGGAAAAGGACAATGTTGATTTTTATATAAAAGAAATGCATCTGGGAAGATGGTTTGATGTAGACAAAATAGTTTACGACAACGGTACTATTCCCGGAAAGCCGGCTCCGGATATTTATTTAAAAGCAGCGGAAAAACTGTGCCTGAAGCCGTCGGATTGTATTGTTGTAGAAGATGCAGTATCCGGAATAAAAGCGGCAAAAAATGCGGGTATAGGATATATTATCGCTATTGCATCAATGGAGAGTGAGGATTTATACAAAAAAATGCCGGAAGTAGATGAAATAATAACGGACTACAGTGAATTTAACAGGGCTTTGTTTGAATATAATCCGGAAACTGTAGAAAATTGAGATTTTTAATTCATTCCTCTTCCATTTTTCTCCAGCCGGGACTGATTGTCTGTTTTTGATAAAATATTTTTAGAGGGTATTTGCATGGACGAAAAACTTTATTATTTAACTGACAAAATTGATAACGATATAAAAAATGATAGCCTGACAGAAGAGGAAAAAAACGCTCTTTGTGAAGAGATAAAAAAGCTTTTGCCATCAGGCTCAATCGCTCTTGCTCAGATAAATCCCGTCTCCGGCGATGTAAGGGGTAATGCACTGAAAGCATTGAAATGGATAGATTGGGCAAATCGGCTTGAACTTGCTGCGGTTGCATTTCCTGAAATGTATCTTGTCGGATATCCGATAGGTGATTTTATTGACAGATTTCCTGTTATTGTTGAAGAAAACATTGAATGGCTGAAGGCTCTTGCTCTCAAAACCGCTGAAACAAAAGTTCTAATTGGCTTTGTTGAATTTAATGAAAGTAAAAAAGGCAAAAAATATTATAATTCTGTTGCTGTTCTTTCAAACGGCAGAATAGAAAAAATTATTAGAAAAACATTATTGCCAAATTATGCGGAGTTTAATGATTACAGGCATTTTGAACCGTCTGCTGTCGACAGTTCAAACAGAATTGTTGAAATTGGGTCTAAAAGAGCAGGGATAATTGTTTGTGAAGACGGTTGGAATGATTTTGACTTTTTTGAAAAAAATCTTTATTCCGTTGATCCTGTTGAAACAGTTGTCAATGAAGAACATCCTGATTATTTGATAAACTGTTCATCTTCTATAACAAGAGCCAAAAAAGAGCAGTTGAAACATAATATGCTTTCTTTTGCAGCAAAAAAATACTCCACTCCGATTGTTTATGTAAATCAGGTCGGCTCGGGCGAGTGTATGTCCTTTGAAGGTGCCAGCAGGGTTTATGACAAAAACGGAAATCTTCTTTATATGGCAAAGTCATATGAGGAACAGTTTTTTATCGTTAATATTTCAGAGAAAACAGGGAAAGTGTATCCTCTCCCGAAAGGACTTGAAAAAACTCTTACCGAACAAAAGGCATTCAGCCTTGACCATGAACCGGATCTTGAGCGTACTTACCTGACAATAGTTCAATCAATCAGAGATTATTTTAAAAAGACCGGTTTCAAACGGGCAGTGCTGGGACTCTCCGGAGGACTTGATTCAACTGTCAGTGCGGTTTTACTTGCGGATGCTCTTGGTGCTGAAAATGTTTTTGGGCTTAGTATGCCGTCAAAAATTACAAGTGCCGAAAGCAAAAATGATGCAAAGGAACTTGCTCAAAATCTTGGTATAAATTTTTCGGAAATTCCTATCAAAGATATGTTTGATGTGACGAGAGAAAAATTTGATTTTACTTTTGGCGAAATTGAGAAAAAATGGAATTGCCGGTATAAAGAATCATTTACAAATGACAATATTCAGGCTCGTTCCAGAGCGTTGATATTGTGGGGTGTAGCAAATGAATTTCAGGCATGTCTGCCGATTGCTACATCTGATAAATCAGAGCTTTATATGGGCTATGCGACAATAAACGGTGACATGTCGGGAGGTTTTGCTCCGCTGGCGGATGTTTCCAAAACAAAACTTTTTGCACTTGCAAGATGGCTTAACAAAAACAGGCATCAAAAAAATGCTATACCTGAAAGCATTATTGCTAAAAGGCCGGGTGCAGAGCTTGCGATAAATCCCAAAACCGGCAAGCCTTTATTAGCGGAAGAGGCGCTTATGCCTTACGAATTTTTAGACGAAGTTATATGGCGTGTGGAAAACTTGCAACAAACAATTTCTGACATGATGACAGAAGAGTTTTTGTATGAAAAACATATGAAGGAGCAAAACGATCCGGTTTCTCGTGAACAGAAATTTGAATGACTGCAAAAATTCTTCCGCAGAATGTCTACTGCTTTGTACAAATGGTCAATTATGCCTCCGTCTCCGATTGTTGATGCCAGATCTATAAACAAGACAGAGTATAGGCATCCAATAATTTCTTCAAAAATTAATTATAATAAAACGACATTTGAAGAAAAGCTTAAAGAAATTAATCGTTAATTTGTCCGAGAAAATAAAAAATGCAAAAATTTGTATAAATGAACAATAATAATTTTTCTCAGACAAATTTTTTGACAACGGTTTTTTTCTAAAATAAAATGAGAAGACCATGAAAATTTCTATTGATGATATAAAAAACTCAAAAAATCAGTCTTTAAAGGTTGATTTTAACAATTTTGTAAAAGAGCTGGATACATCTGAACCTGTTACGGCAGAAATTGTATTCAGTGCATACGGTTCTTTTATAAATGCAAAAGGTAAAATTGTTGCAAATGTTAAGCTCGTTTGTGACAGATGTTTGAAAAATTTTGTCCAAAAAATAGAAATTGATGTGGATGAGACATACAAGTTGGGAAGTCTAAAACCTGCTTCTGAACTGCATAGCGGACAGGAGATTGAATTAAAAGACGGTGATTTTATAACAGAACTTTCAGGTGCTGATGAAGTTGATGTTGATGATTTAATTTATCAATCTGTTACATTAAACATCCCAAATCCGTGTGTTTGTGATATAAATTGTATAGGGGATTCTGAAATGGAAAAATATATTAAAAAAGAAGTTTCAGATCCGAGGTTGGACGTATTTAAAAACATAAAGATAAAAAAAGAAGGAAAATAAAATGGCAGTACCAAAGAAAAGAACAGGTGCATCAGCACAAGGACACAGAAGATCTAACTGGAAAGCTACAGTCCCTGAAACAACTGTCTGCCCGAATTGCGGAGAGTTGGTTTTGACTCACACTGTTTGTACAGCTTGCGGTCAATATAAAGGCAAAGTAGTTTCTAGAAAGGCTGAAGGCTTTGTAGAAGAAGTTAAAGAAGAGCCGAAAAAAGCAGCTAAAACTAAAAAAGCTCCTGCAAAAAGAACAAAAAAAGCAGAAGCTCCTGCAGAAGAAGTAAAACAGGAAGAAACGGCTGAAGAAGTTAAAGCAGAAGCCGTTGAAACTCCGGCTGAAACTGAAGCATCTTCAGAAGCTCCGGCTGAAGAAACAAAAGAAGAAAAATCTTCTGAAGAATAAATTGTTTATGCGCCGAGCAATCGGCGCATATAGATAAAAGTTTGGGTTTTAGAAAGTTTATAGGGAGAAGAGTGTTAGTATGACAAGGATAGCTATAGATGCAATGGGCGGTGATCACGCACCTCATGAGATTGTCAAAGGTGCATTGTGGGCTGCTGATGAATATAATGTTGCGATTGAACTTGTCGGTAAAGAAGACGAAATCCAAAAAATTATAGACGACGTTAGAAGAAACGGAATACGAACCGCTAACCTCAATGCTCCAAAAGGTCGTATCAGGGTTAATGTTGATAAGCTTGATATAAAAATTACGCCTGCATCGGAAGTTATTGAAATGGGCGAGGCTCCGGGTGCTGCAATAAGAAAGAAAAAAGATTCTTCTATTGTATTGGCAGTAAAAGCAGTTGCTACAGGCAGTTCTCAGGCTGTTGTTGCTGCGGGTTCTACAGGTGCGGCAATGGCTTCAAGCTTATTTGGGCTTGGCAGACTGCCCGGAATTGAAAGACCGGCAATTGCGACAACACTGCCGACCATGAAAAAGCCTGTTGTAATGATTGATTCGGGCGCAAACAGCAATTGTACTGCAAGCATGCTGTATCAATTTGCAATTATGGGTTCAGCTTTTTCAAAAAATGTTCTTGGCATTGAAAAACCCAGAATTGGCGTACTGAATATTGGTGAAGAGGCAGGTAAAGGCAACGAACTTGCACAGGCGGCATACAAACTTCTTGAAGAAAACAAAGACGGTTTGAACTTTATCGGAAATATTGAAGGTAAAGAGATATTTCTGGGAGATTGCGATGTCGTTGTTTGTGACGGTTTTGTCGGTAATGTTGCACTAAAAACTATTGAGGGTGCTTCATCCATGCTGTTCAAAATGATTATGCAAGAGTTCAAGAGAGATCCTATTTCCATGATTATCGGTTTACTTGCAAAATCAGCAATGAAAAGAATTTTTAAAAGAATTAACTATGAAGAGTTTGGCGGTGCATTGCTTCTGGGCGTTAAAGGAATTACGGTTATCTCTCATGGCAGAAGCATGGCATATGCTATAAAAAATGCAGTAAGAGTTGCAAAAGAAGCTGTTGAGTCAGAAGTTAATAAAAAAATATCAGAGTTTTACGAAGGGTAGATTTTATGTCATTAAATTTAATTCCTGTAATGATTGCGGGTGTAGGTTACGGTTTACCGGAAACAGTTATCACAAATGATGATTTGACAAAACTTGTTGATACAAGTGATGAATGGATTACAACTAGAACAGGAATAAAAGAGCGCCGTGTTGTATCCGGAGAGGAAAATGCTGTTACTCTGGGAATAAAGGCTGCTCAAAATGCACTTGAAAAAGCAAAAATGGATG
This sequence comes from Candidatus Gastranaerophilales bacterium, assembly GCA_944326535.1. Lineage (GTDB taxonomy): Bacteria > Cyanobacteriota > Vampirovibrionia > Gastranaerophilales > Gastranaerophilaceae > Limenecus. The sequence goes on from CALVEJ010000025.1 coordinate 23,096, forward strand.
CAAAAGATGTGGATATGATAATCGCTGCTGCATCTGTTCCCGCTCATCCTTATCCTTCAACGGCATGTGAAATACAGGCTGCTATCGGTGCTGACAATGCCGCTGCTTTTGATATTACTGCTGCTTGTACAGGCATGATTTATGCAATGAATATAGCAAAAGCATTTATTTCATCAGGAATTTACAAAAACATTCTGCTTGTAGCTACTGATGCAAATTCAAAATTCATAGACTGGTATGACAGAACAAGCTGCGTACTTTTTGGCGATGGCGCCGGTGCTCTTGTTATGAAAGAATCAGTCGATGGTGTAGACGATATTATTGCTATGGATATGCACTCAAACGGAAAAGACGGTGATTTCATCAAAATGCCGATGAATGGAGAGAACTGTCCGCTTGTTGAACCGTGTGCACCGCAAAAGCAAAAAATTGTTATGAACGGCAGAGAAGTGTACAAATTTGTTGTTACAACTATGCCGGAATCTATCAGCAATTGTCTTGAAAAAGCAGGTTTGACACCTGATGATGTTGACTATCTGATTCCTCACCAGGCAAATTACAGAATAATTGAGGCAATGGCATCCAGATTAAACTATAGTGATGAAAAAATTATTGTAAACCTTCAAAAATATGGTAATACCTCGGCAGCTTCAATTCCTATTGCCATGGCGGAAGGTATTGAAGAAGGAAAAATTAAACTTCCTTGTAAGGCTATATTGAGCGGATTTGGTGCAGGCTTGACCTGGGGTACTGTGATTGTACGCCTTAGAGAAGGTATCGCATAGTTTTTACAATGTGCGAATAAAAAACGGAATTATAATTTATTAAGGAGTAGTAATATGGGAAAAATAGCATTTGTATTCCCCGGACAAGGTTCACAGTCAGTCGGGATGGGCAAATCATTATATGAAACTTCTTCTTCTGCAAAACAAATTTTTGACAGAGCAGATGAAGTTTTGGGCAGAAACATTTCAAAAATTTGTTTTGAGGGACCAGAAGAGGATTTGAAACAAACTATTAACACCCAGCCTGCTATTCTTGTTACTTCAATAGCCGCACTTGAAGCGTTGAAAGAAAAGACAAATATTGTTCCCGATTGTGTTGCCGGTCATTCTCTCGGTGAATACGGTGCATACTATGCAGCGGGAGTTGCGGATTTTGATACTACAATGAAGCTGATTGACAAACGTGCAAAAGAGATGAATGATGCTGCTGTTGCGACAAAAGGTGCGATGACCGCAGTAATTGGTATGGATAAAGATGCAATACTTGATACAATTTCAAAAGTTGATGGTGTTGTATCAGTTGCAAATTACAATTCTCCGGCACAAATTGTAATTACGGGTGAAGCTGATGCGGTAGAAAAAGCAAATGCAGCATTGAAAGAAGCCGGAGCAAAAAGAGTTATTCCCCTGCCTGTGTCGGGCGGTTTCCATTCAAAATTAATGGAAGAGGCAAGTGTAAAATTTTCTGAAATTTTGGATGATTGCGATATTAAAGATGCAAAAATTCCAGTATACACAAATGTTGATGCAGAAGCGACAACTTCTGCAATTAGATTTAAAGCAAAAATGACGGCTCAGATATATTCGTCAGTGATGTGGACACAGACTATTGAAAAAATGATATCAGACGGAGTTGATACATTTGTTGAAATAGGACCGGGAAAAGTACTTGCCGGTTTGATTAAGAAAACAAATCCATCTGTGACAGTTTTGAATATATTTGATGAAGAATCATTGAATGCTGCAATAGAAACTTTAAGTGCAGCAGCAGGTGTTTAAAAATAAATTTTCGATTTGTATCGTAAAATATAACTAATCAGAATAAGGAGAAAATTATGTCAGAAAAAAAAGTTGCATTGATTACAGGTGCTTCACAGGGTATAGGCAGAGTTACAGCAATAAAACTTGCCAGCTGCGGTTATGATATTGCTATCAACTATATCGGACGTGAAGATGATGCAAAAGGCGTAAAAAAAGAATGTGAAGCTTTTGGTGTTGAAGCTGAAATTTTTGAATTTGACGTAACAAATGTTGAAGCGGTAAATGCCGGTGTAGATGCAATTGTTAAAAGATTTGGAAGAATTGATGTACTTGTTAACAACGCAGGAATTACAAAGGACGGATTGTTCCTTCGCATGACTCCTGATCAGTGGAATGCTGTTATCAACATTAACCTGACAGGTGCATACAATGTAACTCATCCGGTTGTAAAAATTATGATGAAACAAAGAATCGGTTCTATTATTAATATGTCAAGTATTGTCGGCGTAATGGGCAATGCCGGTCAGGCAAACTATTCCGCTTCAAAAGCAGGTTTGATTGGCTTTACAAAATCTTTGGCAAAAGAATTGGGCTCAAGAAATATTAGAGTTAATGCTGTTGCTCCGGGATTTATCAAAACAGCTATGACAGAAGGTCTTGATAACAATGAAATCTACCAGCACATTCCGTTGAGAAGAATGGGTGAAGCTGAAGATATCGCTACAGTAATCAAATTCCTTGCTGAAGATGCTACATATGTAACCGGACAGGTTATCGGTGTAGACGGCGGATTAGTCGTGTAGTTCTGTAAATATTGGCTTTACAAAATTGCATATTTATATTGAAATAGTATAATAAGTAATGAAAAAATACGTAGTTAATTAAAAAGAGGTAGAAAAAACATGAGTACAGTTCTTGAGAGAGTTAAAAAAGTAGTTGTAGAACAACTTAGCGTAGACGAAAATCTCGTTACACCGGAAGCTAGCTTTACAGCTGATTTGGGTGCTGATTCTTTGGATACAGTTGAGTTGGTTATGGCTTTTGAAGAAGAATTCGGTTGCGAAATTCCTGATGAAGAAGCTGA
>CALVEJ010000026.1 GCA_944326535.1 Candidatus Gastranaerophilales bacterium
TCTTTCGTGTCATGCATCACTTCAATAAAAGCCGGAACCGCTTTTTTGACGTTCAATTTGCCTAAAGAAGTTACGGCATATATTCTGACATTTACCCATTCATCTTTCAGCATAGTGATAATTTTATCAACTGCTTTCGGGTTACCGATTTCACCCAATGCTCTTGTTGCATCGCATCTGACGTTTACTTTTTCATGGTCAAGAGATTCCATCAAAGCATCTGTAGCAACATCACCGATTTCAATCAAAGCATCTGTAGCAGTGATACAAACCTGAGGGTTTTCGTCGTTGAGTGCTTCAACAAGCGGTTCAACAACTTCTTTGCCGCCCAAACGGCCGAGAGCTCTGGCAGCACGTACACGAACGTCTACGTTTCTGTCTTCTCTCAAAGATTCGATAAGTGGAACGGTAGCATTCACGTCACCGAGTTCGCCCAATGCTCTTGCTGCATACAAACGAACAGATCCGTTTTTATCGTTTTTCAAAACATCAATAAGCGGCTCAACAGCTTGGGAATCACCGAGTTCACCAAGAACACGAGCTGCATTATATCTGACTTTTTCAGAATTACTTGTTCTCAAATCATTAAGTAATTCATCAAACGATTTTTTTGCTTGTTTTTTTCTAGAGTTCACACTAATTGTCATGTCATTCCTCCGACATTACCTACTTCAAAAAATTCCTACATATATATAAAAAACTTCATGACGAAAATAATTGACTAATCTTTATACTTTGTAAACGATTTCTTAACATATTTTTAATAAGGGTAAAGAGAACACTTATTTTTTTCTCTGTTTTTATATTATAGCATTTTTTTTGGTTCTGTGAATACTTTGGGTGTCTAATTAATATAAAAAATGTAAATTGTTTTTTAAAAAATAGGGTTCTTAATGCAAAATTAATATCATGTTTTTTTATGTTTTTTGTAACAAAATTTTAACAAGATTGAAAAAGAAAATTTTTGTGCACTAAAACATCAAAAGCAGGCTACCAGCCCTTTTTACCCTCAAGCCAATCAAGTATTTTTATCAGCAGCATCCCAAGAAAAGCTCCGAGACACAATCCGGAAATGAGACGAATAAAATCATTTGTAACAAAAAGATTAAAATACTCTGCTGCAATTTCTCCGATTACAAGAGTACCCAGAATTATAAACAAAATTTTGTTCATTTTAAATTTGTGCAGATACATATAAAGTACAATCGCAGCGCTGATATAAGACCCTATGCATCTGGCGCAGATTCCTATAGGATGTCCAAGTATAGTAAATATATTTGTGCCGTGCATTTTGCATAATCTGTGCAAAAAGTCATAAATCACATCAGCAGCCTGCGCAAAATTTGAATGAGCCAAAACAGGAGCCAAAAAAGCACAGACTATAACCACCACACAAAATAGTGCGCTCAGTCCGATAATTGCATTTTTCAAACTCCACTTCAATATATTGCTCATTTTTCCAACTCCGTCTTTTAAATTTATAGAAATAATTATACATCTTCAAAACAGAAAAATGTTCTTTTTGCAATTATAAAACCGGTCATTAATTTTTTATAACCTCTATACAATTGTATTCATTTAAATAAGGCAAGTGTTCTTCTGTTATTAGTTCGCCCGGAAGAAGAATTGAAATTCCGGGAGGACATTCCGCAATAACCTCTGCAGAAATTCTGCCTACGGCTTTTTCTTTTTCAACCGTTTCTTTTTCACTGTAATATGCCTCACGGGGATTCATAACAATCTTTGGTGTGACCATGGGCATATGTTTTCTTTTTTCTATGTAATAAATATCCGAGTAATTTGAATTTGCAATTTTTTCAATTGAGTTGATAAGATATTGAATTTCCTGTTTTGTGTTTCCGATATTTATCAAAAGCAAAACACCTATATCGCTTGCTGATTCAACTTCAATATCAAAGTCAATTTCAAGAATACTTTCCAGACGTTTTCCGGACAGACCGTCAACGCTGATGAATATTTTTGTAATATCCCTGTCAAAATGTTCATTTGCTTCAAGTACGTTTACACCTTCAATCTTTGCCAGTTTTTTTCTGACAAAACGTGCATATTGAATTGCACGGCTCAATTGTCTTTTGCCCTTTTTGGATTCAAGATTTGCTCTTGCCGCATCAAGACTCGCCATCAAAAGCATTGACGGGCTGGTTGTCTGTAAGAGTTGAAGAGTTCTTTCTATCTCGTCAGGATCAAATTTTGACCCTTCTGTTATATGAAGCATAGAGCTTTGGGACATGCTTCCGCCTGTTTTGTGCAATGAATGGACAACTGCATCAGCCCCCAGATGAAGTGATGATACGGGGAGATTTTTGTTAAAATTCCACAGACATCCGTGAGCCTCATCAACAACAAGAGGAACATCATATTTTTTACAGATATCAGCAATTGCCTTTATGTCAGATACAACACCCTCGTATGTGGGGTTTGTAATCCAGACCATAGAAACATCATCGTTTTCTTTTAGTGCCTTTTCAATCTCTGAAGGTTCAATTTCTCCCCACAAAGACCACTCATTAAGTTTTTCCGGCAAAATCCAGACAGGCTCGGCGCCTGAAATAATCATGCCTGTCAAAACAGAACGATGGCAGTTTCTGTTTACAATAACTTTTTTACCCTTTTTTGACTGGCACATTGCAAGTGTAAGATTACCTAGAGTAGAACCGCCAAGAAGGAAGAATGTTCTTTGGGCGCCAAATGCTTTTGCCGCAAGTTCCTGTGCTTCTTTAATCGGTCCTGTTGCGGGGTGCAGTGTTCCCAAATTGTCAAATTCATCAGTGGTATCCAAAAGCAAAGCTTTGTTTCCGACAAGTTTTTTAAACGGCTGATAAGATGCTCTTCCGCCTGTATGTCCCGGAATATGAAACTGCATCATCGGATTTTTGTAAAAATTTTCCAATGCTTCAACAAGAGGAGCTTTCACATCTGTGTGTATATTTGCCGCAGATTTGCGGAATTTACGTATTTTTGTCTTTGCTTTTAACATTTAGCATAAAATCTCCACTAATCATGATAATCGTATTCAATATTGTACATCAAAAATTATATTTGTAGTACCATCATAGATATTAGTATATCTAATTTTTATAAAACCGTAAAAAAATAAATTTGCCGGACAGTTAATAACTTATTAAGAAGGAAAAGATTTATGCTTATTATAATGAACCCGTCAGCAACTGATGAACAAATTCAAAATGTAGTCAGCTTTATCAAGAGAAAAAACTTTGACGCACATGTTTCCCGGGGAGAAGTCCAGACAGTAATCGGTGCTGTCGGAGGAAAAATCATTGACCCAAGAGACATAGAGTTACTGGACGGGGTTAAGGAAGTCATACGCATAAGTTCAAGCTATAAACTGGCAGGAAGAATGTTTAAACCCGAAGACACAATAATTGAAGTCAACGGGGTAAAATTCGGCGGTGACAATATAGGACTTATTGCCGGTCCTTGTACTGTTGAAAGTTATGAACAAATGGATGCTACAGCCAAAAAACTCAGTGAAATGGGTATAAAAATTCTCAGAGGAGGTGCTTTCAAACCGAGAACATCGCCTTATGCTTTTCAGGGACTTGGAGAAGAAGGTTTGAAAATCATAAGAGATGTTGCCGACAAGTACAACATGGCTGTAACCTCGGAAGTAATGGAAATTTCACAAATTCCTATGTGCCTGAAATATGTTGATATCTTGCAGGTTGGCGCAAGAAACATGCAAAATTTTAACCTGCTTAGAGAGCTTGGTTATATAAACAAACCGGTTATGGTAAAAAGAGGTATGGCAAACACAATCGAAGAGCTGCTCATGGCTGCGGAATATGTAATGTCAGGCGGAAACAGAGAGGTTATTCTTTGTGAAAGAGGTATAAGAACTTTTGAGAGAATTACACGAAACACACTGGATTTGAGTGCAATTCCCGTTGTAAAAAAACTCAGCCATCTTCCTATTATCATTGATCCTTCGCATGGAACAGGACTGCGCGACAAAGTTGCTCCGATGTCCAGAGCTGCTGTGGCTGCAGGATGCGACGGATTGATTATTGAAGTGCACAATGATCCGGACTGCGCATTGTGTGACGGTGCACAGTCATTGTATCCGGAACAGTTTAATGAACTGAAACAGGATCTTGAAAAGATTGCACCTATCGTAGGTAAGCATATAGCATAACGGGTTTTTAGCGAAATCTATTCCCTTGCAAGATAACTCAAGGCTTCTTTGAGTATTTCTTCTGAAGAATCCTTTTTGAGTACAACTTTGCATGCCGCTTTGATTGCAGCTTTTGCTTCCTGAACGGAATATCCCAGTGACAGAAGTACAGCTTGAGCCTCAGAAAGAGCTTCATCCGGAACATCTTTTTCTTCAGCAATATCAGAAATATCAACAGGCGCTGTTTTTTGCCAGTTTATCAGTTTGTCCTTTAGTTCAAGTATAATTTTTTGTGCAAGTTTCGGACCCACGCCTTTTGCTCTTGAAAGCTCTTTGTAGTCTCCTCTTATCACGGCAGAAATCAAATCATAACCGGAAAATTCATCAAGGAGCACCAGAGCAACTTTCATTCCTACTCCGGATACGCTCAAAAGAATATTGAAAATATCTCTGTCTTCACGGTTTAGAAATCCGCACAAAAGCATGGCATCTTCTCTGTGGATTAATGTTGTATAAACTTTTATGTCAGCTTCGTCTTCTCCTGCAAGAGAAAGGCTTCTTGCGGTTGTATTTATGAGATACCCCATACCGTTGTTTTCCACAACCATTGTTGCACCCTTTGTCTGTGAAGGGAGCTTTGATACTAATTTGCCTTTGATGTAATCAAACATGATATTTTTCTTCCCGTTTCTTCTATCATTTTCATATCTTCCTGAGGATTTCTGCCCGTTTTTGTCAGATAATTGCCTATCATTATCCCGTCAACACATGTCTTTAGCGCAAGTTTTTGTTTTTCTATACTCAAGCGCATTCTGCCCCCGCAAAATCGCAATACTGATTTTGGATTTGCAATCTTGAAAACAGCAAGGGTTCTCAAGATATTTTCTTCATCAATTTTGTCTAAATAATTTTCAAAAGGAGTATTTTTGACAGGCATAAGAATATTAATCGGTATCGAATCCGGCTCAATCCGTGCAAGAGTTAAAGCCATCTCTATACGCTGTTCAACAGACTCGCCCATACCGAGAATTACTCCGCAGCAAAGCTCCATACCGTATTTTTTGACAAGCCGGCATGTATTCAATCTTTCTTCAAAGCTGTGAGTCGTGCACACTTGAGGATAATATGATTCTGCCGTATTAATATTGTGATGAAACCTTTTCAACCCGGCAGCCGCAAGCTGTTGTGCCTGCTGTTCATTCAAAATACCTATAGATGCACAACTTTTTATGCCATCAATTTTGTTCAGTTCTTTTATCATTTCAAGCATTGTATCAAAATCACTCTCATCCGGAGTTTTTCCGGATGTAACAATTGCAAACCTTGTTGCATGATTTTTTGCAGCATCAATCGCAGCATTTTTTACAGCAGCTATATCAACAAGAGGAAATGACTCTATTTCCGTATTGTAGTGAGAACTCTGTGCACAGTATTTACAATTCTGCGAGCATTTTCCGTTTCTCGCATTCAAAATAGAACAAAGTTCAACATCTTCTTTTATGTATTTTGAAGAAGCTTTTAAAAGTTTGTTCAAGTCAGAATTATAAAGATTTAAGAGTTCTGTTCTGTCCATAAAACAATATTACAACAAATATTCATTAATTTGTTCGGAGCATGCTTTAAGTTTTTGTTTGAACAGAACCCCAAACACAACAATATTTTGTCATCATGTAAGAAGCCGGAAAAGGTTTTAAAATTTTCCGCCTCTTAAAAAATACTCCGAACAATTCATTCCGCTGGAGTGGCTGTTGCAGTCTCTTTCAAGTTCTCTGTTTGAAAGTTTTGAACCAAAAGCTTCTATCTGATTTCTGTACAAATATATTCCAAAAATATCTTTACCTATTCTGTTCGGTTTTTCAATTCCGTTCATGTCAAACAGCACTGTTGCGCATGGCTTTGTGGCGGAGCAATTGCAATCAATCCATTTGAACCCTACAATATCCCCGTTTTCCTGGTATGCAAATAGTCTTGTGAATGCAAGGGACTGCATTGGCACCTGTGCGCCGTTTTTAAATTTGTAATGATAAGTTTTGAGATTTTTGGTATTTTTGTTGAGGTCAACATTGATATAAGGGCTTATAATTTTAAAGATTTCTTCTTCTTTGTTCTCGACATTGCTGCGGCATATTGCTTCCAATTTATCTTTGTCGCTGACATTGAACACTTCAAAATTTGACTGTGTTTCCGCAAAATTTCTTTTCCAGTCCGAAATTATTTTTGCCTCTTTTGAATTATTGAAAATTGTAGGAATACAAAGTATCACTGTTGTCAAAAGCAAACAGAAGACAATCGTTATTTCTACCATATTAAAAGCTTTGAGTCTCATATCAATTTGCCATATCTAACTGTTTTTTTTCTTTCATTAATTTGTCATAAATCCATTCGGGTATAAAGTTTTTGCCCAGAATGATTTGACCGTTGTTTGGATTTGGTGCGTGGAAATCAGAGCCGCCCGTAATAATCAGTCCGTTTTTCTCTGCAATAGAAGAATAATACTCTACCATGGCAGGAGAATGTTTTCTGTGATATGCTTCTACGCCTCTGAGCCCGTAGTGCATAAATTCTTTAATCAAATTTTCCGCATCTTCAACATCAAACGGATGTGCAAACACCGGGATTCCTCCTGCATCATAGATTATTTCGATTGCTTCATGAGGAGAGATTGTTTTTCTTTGTACATAAACATCCGAATCATTGTTGATGTATTTGCTGTATGCTTCCATCATGCTGCCTGTTCCTCCGGCAAGAGTAATTGCTTTTGCAATATGCGGACGTCCGATACTTCCTCCTTCGGCAACAAGACTTTTGAGTTTGTCAAAAGTTATGTGTATACCTTCTTTTTTGTTTAAAAGATGAAGAATTTCTTCCGTTTGTTCAATACGTGCTTTTTGCTGCGCTTTTAGCATTTCTTGAAAATCGTGGTCATCACGGTTCATAAAATAACCGAGAATGTGAATTTCCGTATCTTTATAAATCGTGTTAATTTCAACCCCCGGAAGAATTTCCAGCGGAGTCGAAGAATTTTCTTTTGCGATTTTTTGGGCATAGTTCACCGCTATCGGATACGCCAGGACATTGTCGTGGTCAGTAATTGCGATAGCATTCAAACCTGCCTCAATGGCAGTATCCACAATCTTTTCGGGCGAAAAAACACCGTCCGAATAGGTTGTGTGAATGTGTAAATCGACTTTCACCTTTCTATCCTTTCATCACTAATTTACCTCACTAATATCTTTTATAACCTGAATTCTTTTTATGCTTTGTGCTTGCCCTGAAACGGCATCAAAGCTCATTTCTATCGCATCAAACTCGGTCAATGCAGATTCTTCTATATCAAAACGTTCCGGAATACTTGTAATAAGTCTTTTTACCGAAGACTCGTATGCCATGCCTATGACGGAATCATATGCACCGCAGAAACCCGCATCCGTGATATATGCCGTGTAGTCATTTATAATCTTTTCGTCCGCTGTCTGAACATGTGTATGCGTACCAAGAACAGCACTGACTTTGTGTTCGCTGCAGAATTTTGCAAAGCAAATTTTTTCTGCGGTTGCTTCGGCATGAAAGTCGATTATTACAATCGGTGCTTCTTGTTTTATTTTTTCAATCTCGTTTTTGACAATTTCCCATGGGGAATCAACAGGGTTCATGAATGTTCTGCCAAGAAAATTCAAAACCGCAATTTTGGTATTTTTCACATCAAATATACGGCAGCCCGTTCCGTATGTACCCTTGGGATAATTCCACGGACGTACCAGTCTGTCGGAATTGTTTATATAAGAATAAATATCCCTTTTGTCCCAGATATGATTTCCCGACGTGAAACAGTCAATACCGTATGAAGCAAGTTCATTATGGTTTTTTTCCGTTAGTCCAAAGCCGTGTGATGCATTTTCAACATTGGCTATTACAAAATCGTATTTGTTTTCTTCAGAAGACTGAAGGGCGTTCAGGTAATGCTTAACCGCATTACGTCCCGGACGTCCTACAATGTCTCCTATGAATAGTACTTTGATACAGCCTGTCATAATTTTGCCTGTTGTATTTGTAAATATGCCACAGAACTTGTTCGACAAAACAAATAATGATTTTTGTCAGACGAATATCAAAGTCAAATTGTTATCACTTCGCAATTTCAGTAGTTCTGATTTCACGTACAACCGTGACTCTGATTTGACCCGGATAATCAAGTTCTTCTTCAATACGCTTAGCAATATCACGGGCTAACTTTGCACTTGCCAGATCGTCGAACATGTCAGGCTGGACAATAATCCTAACCTCACGACCCGCCTGTACGGCAAAAGACTGTTTGATTCCCTCATAGCTTGAGGCAATTTCTTCGATTTTGTTTAGTCTTTTGATGTAAATTTCAAGAGTATCACGTCTTGAACCGGGGCGTCCGGCAGATATAGCATCCGCAAGTTTTACCAAAACTGCTTCAATCGTATTTGCTGTTACATCGTCATGGTGTGCTTCTATTGCATGGATAACATCCTCTTTTTCACCATAACGGCGGGCAAGTTCTACACCAAGCTCAATGTGAGTTCCGTCTTGAGTCTGGTCGACAGCCTTGCCTATGTCGTGTAAAAGTCCGGCACGTTTTGCAACTTGAACATTGGCGCCAAGCTCTGCTGCCAGCATTCCTGCAATATGTCCGACTTCAAGCGAGTGTTTCAAAACATTTTGACCGTAACTTGTTCTGTAATACAGTCTGCCGAGTGTTTTGATAAGCTCTTTATGAAGGTTTAATACACCCATATCAACTGCTGCATTTTCACCTTCTTTTTTTATTTTTTCTTCAATTTCTTCCTGTGCTTTTTCAACCATTTCTTCAATTCTGACAGGGTGAATACGTCCGTCGGAAATGAGTTTTTCCAGAGCTACTTTTGCTATTTCACGTCTGACAGGATCAAAACTTGAGAGAACAACAGCCTCCGGTGTGTCATCAATGATCAAATCAACACCTGTGAGTGTTTCAAGTGTTCTGATGTTACGTCCCTCACGACCGATGATACGGCCTTTCATCTCATCAGACGGAAGGTTTACTACAGAAACGGTAGATTCTACAACCTGATCGATTGCGCATCTTTGCATTGTTGTAGAAAGAATATCCTGAGCCATTTCTTTTGCTGACTCTCTGATTTTTGCTTCATTTTCTTTAATAAGCTGCATTTGTTCCTGCTGCAGGTCTTGTTTGAGCTGTTCAAGCAGCATATGACGGGCTTCTTCTCTTGACATACCCGCAATTTTTTCTGTTTCTTCAATCTGTTTTGCGATTAAGTCTGCAAGATAATCTTCTTTTTCAAGAAGCTCATCCATTTTCTTTTGAGCTTGAAAAGTTTTTTCTTCAGCTTCTTGAAGTTTGTCTTCGAGCATATCTTCTTTTTTGATAAGTTTGTCTTCTGCTCTTTGCAAGTCCTGACGGCGTTCTCTAACTTCGTCGTCAAATTTTTCCCGTTCAAGGTGCAATGCTTCTTTTGCTTGAATCATTGCTTCTTTTTTCAAAAGATTTTCTTTTTCTGCATTTTCTTTTGATATGTTGTCATAAAGATTTTGCACTGCCTTTTTTTTCTGCCAGATTGCAATAGCAACACCGGTAACGGCAATCAAGGCAATTATCAATAGTGCAATTAATAAATACATTGTGTCGATTGTCCTGTACCTCTTTTTCTATATATACACATATCCAAATATGCCGGATTTTTTGGCATATTCGGGTTTAATTCTTTTTATGATTTGAATTTTTATTTTAATTCATATAAAAATAATTAATTCTTTATACTAAACTAAGATAATAATATCATATATTTTTGTTTTTTAAAAGAATATAGGGTAAAATTTACTGATCGGATTCTTTATCGTGTTTTAAAAGTTTTTCAAAATCAGACGGTTTTATTGTCTGAATAAAATCACGAAACTCTTGTGCTTCTTCTTCATCTTTTGCCGTGTCACAAGAAACAGATCCGTTTGCAAGAACATTCGCAGTAACAAATATAGGCGCATCCACTCTGATTGCTATAGCAATTGCATCAGAAGGTCTTGCATCTATTTCAAGCTGCTCTGTCTTTCCTTCGGTTTCTTTCAACAGATATATGATTGCGTAATATGTTTCTTTTTCAACATCATTGATTTCAATATGATCTATTTCATATCCGGTTTTTTGGATAAATTCAACAAAAAGATCATGTGTCATGGGTCTGGCAACAGAAATATTTTCAATTTTTCTGATAATTGCACTTGCCTCTGCAGAACCAATCCAGATAGGCAGAGCTTTTCGATTGTCTTTGTCATGCAAAACGACAATCGGCGAGCCGGTTCTGGTATCAAGTGCTATTCCCATTACTTTCATCTCAATCATAGTTACATTATAATCTAAAAAAATGATTAGACAAAATATAAAACCAATGATACTCTAAATATATGAGAATACTTGTTGTAAACGGACCGAATATAAATTTGCTCGGGTCAAGAGAGCCTGAAATATACGGCACTTTGACCCTTGAAAAAATAGAAAAAGAGCTGGCTTTGTTCGGCGAAAAACTTGGTGTTGAAACAAAGTTTTTCCAAAGCAATATAGAAGGCGAAATTGTTGATGCCATTCAAAAGGCAAAATATGAATGGGACTGCGCCGGTATTTTAATAAATCCTGCCGCATATACCCATACAAGCGTGGCAATAAGAGATGCCATTGCGGCTGTTGCCCTGCCTGCAGTGGAAGTTCATATTTCAAACATTCACAAACGTGAAGAATTCAGAAAGCACTCATACATTGCTCCTGTCTGTGTCGGACAGATTGCAGGTTTTGGGTTTGATAGCTACAAACTCGGCTTACAGGGTCTTGTTGATTTTATCAATGCTTAACATTTTGCCTGCTTTCACTTGAAAATAAAATATTATTTTTGTTACAATGTTAGCAACCGGCTGGGCGGTGAATAGACTTGGATTTTATTAAAACAATGAACATTAATACAAAAATCAAATTTATTTTAATTTTTACTGCTTTTGTTTTTTCATTTGCTTTTGCAGGTTTTCGTGCGGAAGCATCAGATTATCAGTATAAAATTCTTGATCCCAGATACAACCCTTCTGCGGAAAAATTGGCAGAAGGTAACATTCCGCCCGTTGAAGAAGTTCAGATTGATGAAACACAAAAGGGCTTTGATTTCGGCAGATTTTTGGCAATAATTGCAGCTATTGCCTTCCCGACATTTGTGGTTTCGATGGCATTCAAAACGTTTAAAAAGGTCATGGAAGAAGTGCCCGGCAGAGAAGTTGAAATTGCCGAAACAAAAGAAGAAGAAAAAAACGAAAAACAAGAGCAGGTTATAGGCAACATAAAAATTCCGGCAGAGAATATTTCCGAGAAAAAAGAAGAAAAGTCTCAGCCGCAGCTGCAAAAGACAGCGGTAAAAGAGCCGGCTGTTTCAAATGCTAATATTGAAAAAGCATTACAAAAAGAACAAAAAACTTCGGGATATGCCACTTCACCTGTTGTAAAGAAAAATCCCATGCTTTTAAATACTCTTCACCTGACAAAAAACAAAGGTTTTTGTCTCGTTGAATACAACAAAAAATATTCTCTTATCGGTTACATAAATAATGAAATATTTCTCCTGAACCAATTTGATAATGTAAGCAGTGTCGAAATACGTTCAAGACTCTCCGAAACAATTGACAACAAAGACAGATATATTGTCAGATTAGGGGGCTACAAAGCACTGATTGAAGTAAGCGATTCTGATATGAATTTGCTCGTTAATCTGTAAAAATTGTATAATTTAAAAATGAAAAGAATATTTTTACCGGTTATTTTGTTGTGTACAATTTTTTGTCTTTTTTGGGCAGGTAATAATTCTGCTGCCGACAAAAGGACTGTCATACGATTTTCTTCCTGGGGGTCGCAAAGTGAAACGGCTCTACTTGTTCCGTTGATAAAAGATTTTGAAAGGCAAAACCCTGATATAAAAGTAGAGTTTCTGCATATTCCGCAGAATTATTTTCAAAAACTTCACCTGCTGTTTGCCTCAAATCTGGCACCCGACGTTGTTTTTTTGAACAACTATTATGCACCAAAGTATGTTAAAGCCGGACTTTTGGAAGATTTAACCCCGTATATAAATAAAAACGAGTATTTCAAAAAATCTTTGGACGGATTTACATTTGATTCAAAGATTTATGCAATACCAAGAGATGTCTCTGATGTTGTTGTGTATTACAACAAAGATATTTTCAAGAAAAATAATACACCGTTCCCAAAGGATAACTGGACAATTGAGGATTATATAAAAACCGCCCGGATGTTGTCAAAGGATCTGGACAATGACGGAAAAAACGATGTCTGGGGTACAGGATACGAAACTGATACGATTTTTTGGCTGCCGTTTTTGATGAGCAACAATGCATCAATTTTGAGCAAAGACGGGCAAAAAGTCGTAATAAATTCTGCCGCAGCCCAAAAAGCGCTGAACATGTATTCTGAAATAGCAAACAAATATCATGCGGCACCTCAAAAACAGCAAAGCGCAAGTCTGACTATGGCGCAGATGTTTTTGCAGCAAAGAATTGCAATGCATATTTCAGGCAGATGGCTTGTACCCAAATATCGTTCAGACGCAAAGTTCGACTGGGATGTTGCACAGTTTCCAAGAGGAACTGTTGGTTCTGTTGTAAATATTGATTCGTCGGGATATGCTGTTTCAAAATCCTCAAAACACAAAGATGAAGCGATAAAGTTTGTAAAATACATTTCGTCAAAAGATAGTTTAAACATCCTTTCAAAAAGCGGATTGATTGTTCCTGCGAGAAAGGATACAGCATATTCCTGCAATTTTTTGACACAAGAAAAACCCCTCAATGCCGCTGCTTTTTTGAAAGCTGTTGAAACCGGAACTGCCACACCCGTAAATGAAGATTATCAAAAAATTACAGACAGGCTTGGAATTATTCTTGAACCTGTTTTTCTCGGCAAAAAGAAAGCAGAGGATGTATTATCTTCTGCTGCTGAAAAGTTTTAATAGATATTTCAGATACGCATATAGCGCCGTCCTCAGATGCCCAGCATATATCTGTTAATTGAGCCGAGTTGTGATGCTCCGGAAAAATAGCTGATTCTGTTTTCTTTGGACGAGTTGTATTCCATTTCAACCTGATCTTTCAATGCTTCATAGTATTCACGTTCTTCATCCGTGTATGCCATGTAGATTTCATAATCAAGTTTGTCTATTGTTGTATCATAGTCATCCTCAAGATCGCCTGTGATAGTGAGGTTCAATGTGTTCATTATGTCTTCAAACGGAATAGAGTCTCTTTCCCCGAGTGTTTGCTGGGATTCTTGCATAGCTATAAGTCTTTCGACCACTTCAAGGCGGGTTTTGTCTGTTTCATTGTCTCCGCTTGAAGGAATGCCGTAAGCAGCGAGTTCTTGTACAATTCGCTGATGTTCAGTTGCCATAAGTTTTTCAGCCGTTTCAAGACGGGTTTTGTCCGTTTCTTTATCGCCACTTGAAGCAATACCATAAGCAGCGAGTTTTTTTATGATTTGCTGGTATTCCGTATCCTTTTCAGCAGCCTTTGATGCACCGGCATTCGGTACATACATAGACATCATTGAGGATGAAATCGGACTTATAGACATAGCAAACCACTCACTTTCTGTAAGTACCATGATAATACCCCGTTTTAAAAAATTTTAAACATGTTTTGAAAAAATTTTTTTATCTGTGATAAGACTCGTTGTTAATTATTTTAAAAGCACGATATATTTGTTCATACAGAAAAATTCTTATCAGCTGATGTGTAAAAGTCATTTTTGAAAAACTAAGTTTAAAATTTGCACGATCGCTGACTGCTTTTGAGAGTCCGTTTGCACCGCCTATGACAAAAACTATTTCGTTATGCCCTTCTTGAGAAAGATTTTTTATCTTTTGTGCAAATTCTTCAGAACTCAAAGATTTTCCCAAAATTTCAAGCGTAATTACATATGAGTCCGGTTTTATTGCAGAAAGAATTTTTTGTCCCTCAAGTTCCATATATTTTTCGTTGAGATTTTCATTTTTTATTTCCTGAGCCGGAATTTCAATTAAAGACAGACTGCAATATGCGCCGAGACGTTTTTTAAACTCATCTACAGCAACTTTTGAGTATTTTTCTTTTAATTTTCCGACCGCAATAATTTTTATGTTCATAATATTAAAATAACATAATCATTGACAATTGAGATATTGAGAGAGATTTTCAATGTATTCAACGGGTTTTACGGAAGCATACGGCTCAAAGCTCAATACATTCAAATATTTCTTTGCACGGCTTACTGCTACATAAAACAGCCGCAGCGCTTCATTTTGTTCTCTGGGTTTTTGCCAGAGTTGTTTGTATATAACGGTTTTTGGATTTGGTCTTCCGTAAAATTTGTTTATTATCAAGCCAAAACCGGGTTTGTCACCGTACTGCATATCAAAAATTATGCTTGAACTGTCAGTTATTTTTGAAGAAGAGGCAATACTCAAGACAAACACATACGGAAACTCAAGCCCTTTGGATGCGTGTATAGTCAATATTTGTACCGCATTTACCTCGCCCGTATAAATTGACGGCAGTTCAAAATTTTTGTCATCGGATATTTTTTCAAGATAATCCAAAAGACTGTTTGTGCTGATAAAATTTTCGTTCTGGCAAAAATCTTCCACAATTTTTTCCAGTATTTTCAAATTATTTTTGTTCTGTTCATTTGAAAAATCATCAGCAGTTTTATATAAAACAAGAGAAGACTGAATTTTTTCAAAAATTTGCATCAAAGTCATAGTGCTTTTGTTTTTTCTGACAAAATTTACTGTCTCAAAAATGCCGTCCGCCGTCTTTTCTGCCATTGAGGTTTCAATATTTTCAGCGGTTTTCAGTACAACAAATTTTTGTGCAAGATTGAGTTTTTTTAATTCATCCTGAGAGAGCGTTTCATACAATTTTTTGTCAAAAGATTTTTTCATTTCATAAATTTGAGCATCACTCAAAGAAGTTTTCAAAAGCCGGAAAAAAGCCTGCTCATCTTCAGTATTTTTTATCAGTCTCAGTGCTGATACAAAGTTTTTTATGACAGGTTCTGAAAAGAAGCCCGTGTTAACTTTTTTGATTGACGGTATATTTCTTTTTTGGAGTTCTTTTTCAACAATGTCAGCCTGGGCATGTGATTTCACTAAAACTGCAAAATCCTTGAAAGAAGCACTGTCACGTTTGATAATATTTTCTGTTTCACATGCGATATAGGCTGCTTCTTTTGTTCTCAGGTCGTAAGCATTCTCAAACTCATCAATTACCGTGACTTTAATATCTTTCGATGTGTCGGGATATGTCAAATTCGGGTTCGCAAAGAGATTTTCACCGCTGAGTTTCAATTGATGTTCCGTCACATAGTTTACTGCATTCAACACTTGCGGTGTAGAGCGGTAATTTATTGACAGATTAATGGGTTCAAAAGTTTTGTTGTACTTTTTCTCAACATCGTTTTGCAAAACCTCCAGATTTTCCATCTGGGCATATCTGAAAGCATAGATAGATTGTTTTCTGTCTCCGACAAATGTCAGGTTTGGATAATCCCGATTGAGCAAAAGCTCTATGAGTTCCAGCTGTGCTCCGTTTGTATCCTGAAATTCATCCACAATAATCTGTTTAAAATAATTTTGATAATACGAACGAATAGCATCGTTTTCCTTAAATATTTGTATTGTTTTGTTAATTAAATCGTCAAAATCCGCTGTATCCAATTTTTCAAGCTCTGCCTGGTAAAGAGCGTAAACAGCCGCTATAACCTTTGTGAGGTTGAGTTCTGTTTTTGTTACAGGTTTTATATTTTCAGGAAAATCCTGTGCCATTCCGTATTCTATAGCTTTTCTTTTGCCGAATTTATCAAGTATTATTTTTTCTTTTGCTATTGCATCAAAAACGCTTTCATCAAGCAAAAGAGAATCATCCGTATATTTTTTGAAATGGCGTGCCCAGCTGTTTGCATAATCTTCTTTTGTTTCAAATTTAAAAGGTGTAGTTTCAATTGTGCAGGAGAAGCTTTCCGTTGCCTGTGCAGTTTTTGCCAAAAATTCTTTTGCATTAATTCCCAGAGCTTTAATTTTTTTGATAATTTCAAAAATATCTTCAAAAAGGTTGTCCAAATCAGTTACGCAGCTCAGCCCCGCAACTGAGTCAACAGAAAGAATTTCAGGATTTACGCCAATATCCGGCAGGATTTTTTCAATATTTTCTATTGTATGCGTTTCTCCGTATTTTATTCTTTTGACAAGACCGTCATAGATATTTTTGAGATCCTTTTCTTCAGCCATTTTGAAAGAAGGAGAGAGGTTTGCTTCTATGGAATATTTTTTTAGAATTCTTATGCAGAAACTGTGAAAGGTTGAAATCCACAAATCATTCTGCCCCTGAGCATCAATACCGTTGTCCTCCAGCTCTTTTAAAATTCTTTCTTTCATCTCGTTTGCCGCTTTATCCGTAAATGTTATTACGAGAATTTTTGACTGCGGATTTTCTTCACCTTTTTCTAAAAGGTCAAAAACAAGTTTTGAAAATCTTTTGGATATGATTTTTGTTTTTCCGGTTCCTGCACCGGCAACAATCTTGGTACATGATTCAACAGGATTCAAGACTGCTTTTGCCTGCGCTTCGTTGAGTTCTTCAGTTATATTTTCAGCAAAGCTATTCATCGTCTTCTCCCCCGTCACATAGGAATTTAAAGCTGCATGAATCACAGTTCCAGTTTTTTGTTCCTTTAAACTCTTTTTCATTTACAATTTTGTCAATTACTGTTTCTTTAAGGTTTTGGAGTATTTTGTCTTTGTATTGTTCAAGTTTTTCGGCACTGACAAAATCTTTCTTGCATCCGTCATATTTGGATTTTGGTCTTATATAAACAAGCCCCAGTTTTTTTACGGAGTTTTTGTATTCTTTGAGGTCTTCACTGTTCTTGCAGGCGAGATAGTACAGCGGTATCTGATAATCATAAATGTTTTGGAGAGTTTCAATATTTGACGGATCCTTGCCGGTTTTGGTTTTGAAATTTACACCGTACTCGCTCACAGCATATTCGAGAGTATTTATCTTGTCTTTTCCCGTTTTGTAATCTACTACAACACAATTTCCGTCAGTTTCCGATAATATGGCATCAATTCTTCCGTCAAATATTACATTGGGCAGTTCTTCAACAGTAAAAGAAAAGCTTGTTTCACAAACGGCTTTTTCAAAAACATTGTCAAAATAGCCCATCATCTCATAGTCGTTGAGAGCATTTTTAAAATTTTCTTTCATTTCTTTCAAAGACAACTCGTCAGCTGCTTTTACAAGGTCGGCATCCGTTTGTTTAAACCCCGCTTTGAGGGCATTTTCTTCGTTGTTTTTAGATTCAAACAAAATTTCTGCAAGTGACAGTGCAGTTGTTTTGTTGTACATGCCTGTAGAACAAAACCTTCTGTTTAGCACTTCAAACACGGCATGGACAATGCTTCCGTAGCTTGCGCTAAAAGTTGATTTTTCTTTCAGGTTTAAAAGATTTTTGTAAAAATATTTTCTCGGACATTGCTGGAATGTTGAAATAGAAGAAGGATTCAGTCTCAATTTGTCGTTATCTTTGACAATTTTTTCTTCTGCCGGTTTTTGCTGCTGCAAATGCTGAATGTCTCCGGTCTTTTCCTCCGGCAGTTCTTCGTCGCTAATTTTTTTAAAATTCAATTTGTCATTTTGTGAAAGTGCTTTAAAAAATACGGAAGGCAGTGCGGATTTTTTTGCTTCATATGCGTGAGAAGTAAAAATAATATGTTCTGCCGCATGCGATATTATTGAACAAAAAGAGTTGTATTTTTGTTCAAAAAACATATCATCCGTTTTCAAAAAACCTTCAAATTCCGGATCGAGTTTTTGCAGTTCTTTGTTCAGCAACTCATTTGCCTGAAGGGAAATAAAAGGATATGAAGCGTTTGTGCCGGGGAAATTGTTTTCTGTCAATCCGCAGATAAATACCGCTTTAAATTTTTCATCCGGCTTGAGATTTGCTGAAACAGAGGCAAGCTTCAGCGCATCTTTACCTTTTTCTTCATCTTTTGGCAGCCACTCAAGAATTTCTCTGAAAGCATCAAAATCCGGAGTGATTTTTAATACATCAGAATACAGAGTTTGAAGTTCTTTCAGGCTCTTTATTTTTCCGGCTGCAATTTCTGTAATGTTTTCAAAGTATTTCAAATACTTTCTTATTACACATTCACAAGCGGAAGCAAAATCAGTTTTGCCGTAATGTGCATAAAAATTTTTAACAAGTCCAAACTCTTCAGAAATAACCTTTGTCTCTTCTTCCGATAATGATCCCCATGATGAATAAAGCGTTTCAATCAAACTTTTTTGAGAATTTTCTTTTTTCGATATCAGCCTGTCTGTCGTATAACCGTCAGGCAGTGCTTCTTCCAGAAGATTTTTGATTAGTTCGTCCAGTTTTTCAAAACAAATTTCTTTTTGTGAACGGGAAACTCCGTGTGCCGCAGATGTTTCATGAAGAGTTTTAAAAGCTTCGCTTGAAAAAGAGTCCAGTTTTAGTTGAAGACAAATGTCAGAAATCTGTCTATAGACGTTTAGTTTATGCTTTAGATTTTCATAGTTTTCATTATATATGCTGCTTTCGACCGGTATTTGCGAATTTTTCATCATATCCAGAAACTTTTGTCTGGCTTCCGATTTGTCAGCAAACACAGCAATATCTTTGTATGATGCTTTTTTGGCTTCAACAAATTCTTTAATTTTTGATATAACAAATCTGGATTCGCTTTGTATATCAGAAAATTCCAGATAAGAAACGAAATCATTTTTTTTCGATACAATGTCGGGTTTTGTTTTTTGTTCAAAAACTTGTTTTAAAATTTCAAGACATGTATTGATTTCTGTTTTTTCTGACATGTGCTTGATGTCAGAACATGTTGAAGGAGCGGGAATTTTGTATGAATTCTCATGCATAATTTCTACGTAAGAACTATATAGCTTTGCGCACAGTTCAAGTCTTTCTTTATCAATATTTGAAATACCGATATTCGAAACTGCTGCGCAGAATTTTTCAGGAGTTATATTTTTGTAAAACAATGTGTTAAACGTGTTCAAAAGCTCTTTAAAAAACACAGAAGATTTTGAAAGACAGGACAACGCACTGTTTGATGAAAAAATTTCTTTTCCCTTTGCAGTGACTATGTTCAAGGCAAAAAGAGTATGGTTCTGGGCTTGATATTTTTCAGTCTCTTTCATCATACAAGAAGATCATTGTCCTTTATTACACTAAATACATGTATAGGTTCAATCAAATACATACACGGATCGGTTTCTGTTTGAGAATCATCATGTTTTTGCGAGCATTTTCTTTTGTTGCAAGGAATACAGTCCAAATCTGCCGAAAGCGCAAAATGATTTGTTCCCCAGGGACCTGTTCTGCCTATGGGTGCGGCACCGTACAGACCTATACAATATGGTTTTTGTACTGCAGAGGCAATATGCAGCGGACCGGTGTCTCCGGAGACAAATACATTGCTCAAGGAGGATACTGCCGCAGATTCAAGTATAGAATATTTTCCGGCAATAACTCTGACATTTTCATGCCAGTTTTCATAATCTTTTACAACTTCAAAATCTTCTTTTGAACCGGGAATAAGAATAATGCAGTCATATTCTTCAATAAGTTTCAGCGCCAGTTCTTTGAAATATTTTTCCGGCCATTTTCTTCCCTGTCTCGTTTTGCTGACTTCTGTATTCAAGATAACAATTTTTTTGTCCGCAGGAAGATCCTGCTTTACCTTTTCTGTTACTTCCGGCGGAATTTCCAAAATCAAATCGTTATGATTTTCAATATCTTTGAACACCTGTTTTGCGGTATAAAAGAAGTTTTCAACGGCATGGAAAGAAAAATCTTTTTTGTAAGTAACGAGTTTTTTTGCGTGAATTAATGCCGCAAAAAATTTAAATCTTACTGATGTTTGAAGATTGATTACAAGATCATATTTTTCTTTTTTCAGTGTAGAAGCAAGTTTTATCAGGTATTTGTAATCCTTTCCTTCCAACACAAAAACCCGATTAAGCCTGCTGTCATGCTCAATCAAAGCCGAGGCAGCTTTTCCCGTAACATAATCTATTTTTGTATCAGGATATTTGTCTTTTATTGCACGAAACATATTTGTTGTATGTACAACATCCCCTATGGCGCCTTCTCTTATTATCAGAATTTTTTTCATCTGTTTTTTCCTATAGTTCAAATTCGTATACGTAGTCATCCATGATATAACCGTTTCCTATATCAAACTCTTTTGACTCAATCCTGGTGAAGCCGAGGTTTTCGTATACCATGACAGAGGGCAGGTTATACTTGTTCACAGTGAGAGTGATTTTGGGCAGTTCAAGTTCTTTTGCAATTGGAACAATTGCATTTGTAAATGTTTTTCTGGCATAACCTTTACCTCGAAAATCTTTTTTTATATAAATCTTTGACAAAAACAGATTGTCTTTTTGAGGCTGAAGCGCAAAATATCCGAAATTTTCTCCGTCTTCTTCAAGAAAATAGTATCTGTATCTTTGAAATTTTATCTGTTCTTTCATTGCATTTTCAGATTGAAATTTTTCGAGCATGTAGTCAATTTGATCCTGATTGATAAAACAGATTGAATATTCATTCCAGATTTCTTTTGCAAGGTCTGCCAGTTCTTTTATCTGTTCATCTGTTTCAACTTTTATCCAGTCAAACATTCTGTTTCTCCTGTTTTGGAATTTTTAGTATTTATTAAAAGATAAAACGAGACTTGATGCTGTTTGTTCCACCCATTCTTTGGTGCAAAGAACGGGTGGAGCCCAAGAAACTGCCGACATACTGTTTCGTTCATACAGAAAGTAACACAAACATGTGCTCGGCAACTCGGGCTATATAAATGGCGTTACCTTGTTTAATAAAGATGTTTGTTATAATTACATAGCCCTCAAACAAACCTCGCTTATTGTTATTTGTGAAACTTTCTGTAATTCTCTTCACAAATGTCGGCGGGGTTTGTTTTTAAATTGTGTTTTTATCTTTCTTCAGCGAGTTTTTCTCTTACTTTTGCCTCAACTTCAGCAAGAACATCCGGATGGGCTTCAAAATATTCTTTTGCTTTTTCTCTGCCCTGACCGAGTTTTTCGTCGTTGTAGCTGAACCATGCACCTGCCTTTTTGACAATATCCATGTTAACGGCAACATCAAGAATACAGCCGAGTTTGCATATTCCTTTACCGAAGATAATATCAAATTCACATGTTTTGAACGGAGGAGCAACTTTGTTTTTTACAACTTTAACTCTGACTCTGTTTCCGATATCTTTGTCGTCTTTTTTGATAGAGTCGCATCTTCTGATGTCCAAACGTACGGATGAATAATATTTCAGGGCATTACCGCCTGTTGTAGTTTCAGGGTTTCCGTACATTACACCTATTTTTTGACGCAGCTGGTTAATGAAAATGACAGTTGTATTTGTCTTTCCGACAATACCTGTCAGTTTTCTCAATGCTTTACTCATCAAACGAGCCTGCAGACCCATCTGCTGATCTTCCATTGCGCCTTCAATTTCCGCTTTCGGAACAAGAGCAGCTACAGAGTCAATTACAACAACATCAACAGCCGATGAACGAACAAGTTCTTCTGCAATTTCAAGAGCCTGTTCACCTGTGTCAGGCTGTGAAATGAGAAGTTCATCAACATTTACACCGAGATTTCTTGCATATTCAGGATCAAGAGCATGTTCCGCATCGATAAATGCGGCTATTCCGCCTTTTTTCTGGCATTCAGCTACAATATGCTGTGCAAGAGTGGTTTTACCGGAAGATTCGGGACCGTATATTTCAATAACACGACCTCTTGGCACACCGCCTATTCCGAGAGCAATATCAAGCGCCAGAGCACCTGTCGGAATAGCTTCACATGCCACGGCGGTTTTGTCGCCGAGTTTCATTATGGAACCTTTGCCGAAATCTTTTTCTATCTTTTCAATAGCCAGTTTCAGGGCTTTGTTTTTTTCATCGGAAACAGCAACAGTTTCCGCATCTTTTTCTTTTACTGCCATTAGTTTGTTTCTCCCAATCTAGTCCATGATGCTATTTTACATTATTTCAGTCTTTTATACAAATAATGCTTACATATTCAAAAAAATTGAAAAAATTTTGCTTGCACCGTCGATAAGAAAATTCCCGAGAAATATCAACATTAAAAGTACAGCAAACCATTTTTGAATATCTTTAACCAAAATTATTCTTTTTTTAGAGCGTTTATCGGTAAGTTCCTTGTATTCATCTTTGTTTGGTGCTTTGGGAAGGTCTTCTTCCAGCTTTTCAATTACCGAGTTATATTTGATTTTTATTATTGTGGAATATGCATCCTGATTTGATATCCACATAATACATACGGCTATTCCGAAAAGTTCAAGAGCCAGAAGCAATGAATACGCCGCCGGCGCAAACATTTTTGTGAAAATCAGAATAAACATGAATATTGCCGCAAACACCATAAGAAATCTATTTACGGCAAAAGAACGTTCAATAAAACGCTCTTTCATATCATTGTAAATTCTATACTGTTCCAATATCAGCTGCTTTTCGTCCATTATACAAGCTCCTGATTTCAACTAATCAAAAGTATTGTAACATAACAGTGAATAAATGTTACATTTAATTTGGAAAGTAGCAAAAAAATATATTAAAAGGGTTTATACTGAAAAAGTAAGGAGTGCAGAAATGATACAGGCTGTAAGTTTTGTAAATGCTAATGCATCAAAAAGACCTCGATTTGGCGACGAACAGGAAACAAAATCCGCAGCGAAAAAACCTGTTTTGGAAAAACCTGAAGCTGCGCAGCGAGAAACAAAATCCGCAAAAAAGCCTTCTGCAGCAAAAGCCATAGCCGGTTATCTGGGTACACAATTTGTTGCCGGTGCCGTATTTAGCGGTTTGTTAGACGGAATGACTAACCTTTACAGGGTAATTAAGAAAAATAAACCTGTAATTCCTCTTAAAGAGCTTTCATTGAGAGCTGCTGCAATAGGAGGACTCTTTGCTCTTGTCGGCGTGGTATTTGGTGCAATCGGAGCATTGGTATCAAGAAAATCACAATAAAAAACGAAAAATTACTCAAAAAGCGCTTTGCAATGAAGCAAAGCGCTTTTTGTATTACATCATCTATGCTAAAATTATTTTAAAGGTGTGCTGTATCATGGATGCTTTTACTGCAAAAATATTTAGAAACAAAGTGTTTGTAAAAGACAAAATGACAAAATTCGGTTTTAAAACAGCCGGACAAAGTTTTGTATATTCACAAAAACTTCTTGATAACCAGTTCAAACTGCAAATTTTTGTTTCGTTACCCAAAAATATTGAAACAAAACTTATTGATACATCATCAAAAGATTTGTATACGCTTCATCTTCTCAATACAGCATCGGGGACTTTTGTCGGTGAGGTCAGAGAAGGATATGAAAACACATTGATTCAAATAGCTGAAAACTGCTGTAAAGATACATTTTTTATGACGGCACAGGCAAACAGAATTACCGAAATGATTAAAAAAAGATTTAATACAACTCCGGAATTTTTGTGGAAAAAATTTCCCGGCTTTGGTGTTTTCAGAAACACTGAAAGCCAAAAATGGTACGGTTTGATATCAAATATTGACAAATCCCGTCTGGAGAAAAACAATAAGGGAACAGTTGAAATTTTGAATATAAAACTTGACTGTGCTGAGATAGCAGACCTGCATAAATGCAAGGGTTTTTATCCTGCGTATCACATGAATAAAAAAAATTGGATAACAATCCTTCTTGATGAAACAATAAAAGATGAAAAAATAATGGAACTGATTGAAAAAAGTTACAAATTTTCCGAACAAAAAAATAAAAAAGGCTAATATGACACAAAAATCTCTTTTTGACAACGAAGACAACCAGCCTCTTGCCTCACGATTGCGGCCGCAGAGTCTTGATGAATTTGTCGGGCAAACTCATTTGACGGGTGAGGGGAAAATTCTCCGTAAATTGATAGAAGAAGACAAAATTTCATCCATGATTTTCTGGGGACCGCCCGGAGTCGGAAAAACAACGCTGGCAAGTATTATCGCAAACAAAACAAATTCCGTTTTTATAAATTTTTCTGCCGTGACAAGCGGGATTAAAGAAATAAAAACGGTTATGGCAAACGCAGAAGAAGCAAGAAAAATAGGACAAAAAACCATTGTTTTTGTAGATGAAATTCATCGTTTTAACAAAGCACAGCAGGATGCGTTTTTGCCGTTTGTTGAAAAAGGCAGCATTATCCTGATAGGAGCCACAATCGAAAATGCGTCTTTTGAGGTTAACGGAGCGCTGCTTTCAAGGTGCAAAGTATTTGTTTTACAGGGATTGAAAACAGAAGATCTTGTAAAGCTTCTGAAACGTGCAATTACGGACAAAAGGGGCTTTGGCTGTCAGAAAGTTAATATAACTGATGAACAGCTTGAAGTAGTGGCAAAATTTGCAAACGGTGATGCGAGAAGTGCTCTTTCCACTCTGGAGATGGTTGTACTAAACGGAGAGGTTTCAAAAAGCGGAGAAATAACAGTAACTCAAGATACTCTTGAACAGTGTATTTCAAAAAAATCTCTTTTATACGACAAAAACGGAGAAGAACATTACAATATAATCTCCGCACTGCACAAGTCAATGCGCAATTCCGATCCGGATGCAGCAATATACTGGCTTGCAAGAATGCTGGAAGCGGGTGAAGATCCTTTATACGTAGCAAGAAGAATTACAAGATTTGCAAGCGAAGACATAGGGCTTGCCGACCCTCATGCTCTTGAAATTGCAGTAGCGGCATATCAAGCCTGCCATTTTATAGGAATGCCCGAGTGTTCCGTTCATTTGACACAGGCGGTTGTTTACATGTCTCTTGCTCCGAAGTCAAATTCACTATACATAGCTTATGAGACAGCAAAAAAAGATGCAATCAAAGAACTTGCAGAGCCCGTTCCTCTTGTCATCAGAAATGCTCCTACAAAATTGATGAAAGAACTGGATTACGGCAAAGGTTATCAGTATGCGCATGATACAAAAGAAAAATTGACGAATATGCAGTGCCTGCCCGATTCATTGCTGGGAAAAGAATACTACCATCCGACTCAACAGGGTCTGGAAGCAAAATA
>CALVEJ010000027.1 GCA_944326535.1 Candidatus Gastranaerophilales bacterium
AAACCTTTTTAACTATGCCGGAAAAAACGAGAAATAACTTACTAAATAAACGTGTAGGAGCTATGCTGACAACTACGGGATTTATGTCCAGAATGATGTCATCACAGTTTTTTGCTGAAAAAGGTTATTTAATTACTCCGGAGCAGTACCTGATTTTGTCTATTATAATGGATGCCGGCGGTTCGCTGTATCAAAGACAAATTTCTGAAATTACATACAAGGATCGCCCAAATGTAACAAGAATTATAAACATTTTGGAAAATATGGGGCTTGTGAAAAGGGTTGAGGATGTAAACAAAAGAAAAGTTTTTAAAGTTCTTGTTACGGAAAAAGGAATTGAAGCAAGAAAAAAAATACAACCCACAATGTATGATTTGAGGGCAATTACCACAAAAAATATCAGTGAAGAGGATCTGGAATTCTCGTTGAGAATACTGGAACAGATGCAAGTAAATATGCTGGAACATGTAAAACTTCATATATAGAATCAATAGAACCAGAAGTATGCCTGCAGCAAGTATGACAGTGCAGCATATTAAAAGAACGATTATATAAATAGTATAAATGATGAGGGAATAGGATTATGAGCACAGACGAAACAAATAATAATGATTTTCAACAGAATGAGAAAAAAGATGTTTATTTTTCTCAACGGGACAAAGAAGATAAATTAAACCAAACTGATCAAAATATAGATGATGATATGGATGAAGATTTTGATGACGGCGAGGATCACCGTCCGAGTTATCAGAAAAAGAGAGTTATTGTTCCTTCTATTACGGCGATAATTTTTCTTATTATCGGTATCTATTTTATGGTTCATGGTATGCATTTTCAGTCTACGGATGATGCTTTTGTGGAGGGGCATATAGTCTCTATTGCTCCGAGGGTGGCGGGTCCTGTTAAAGAAATGCTGATTACCGATAACCAGCCCGTAAAAAAGGGTGATCTTCTTATTGTTATTGATCCGAATGATTATGAGGCAAAGCTGGAGCAGACAAAAGCAAAGCTTGCACAGGCAAAAGCTTCTTTAAAAATTTCGGAAGATGATATTACAAGATCAAAATCAGGATTGGAAGCCTCCGGTCATGATGTTGTATCAACAAGATCAAAACTTGATTTTTCGCAAAAGGATTACAAAAGATATTCTGCAATGTATAAAGAGGGGATTTCTTCAAAACAAGAATATGACAACAGCAAAACAGGCTTGACTGTTGCAAAGGCAGCTTATAAATCTGCAGTTGAAAATGAAAGAGCTGCAAAAGCAATGCTGGAAAGCGCAAAAGCTAAAAGAGAAGCAACACTTGCTGATATTCAAAGATTGGAAGCTGAGGTTAAAACAGACGAACTGAATCTTTCTTATACAAAAATATATGCTCCGGAAGACGGCTTGATTACTAACAGAAGCGTTGAACAGGGGAATTATGTACAGGTTGCGCAGCCGATGTTTGCCATAGTTCCTGAAACTGTCTGGATTGTAGCAAATTTCAAGGAAACACAGCTTACTTATATGAAACCGGGTCAGGATGTAAAAGTGAAAATAGACACATATCCGGGTAAAAAATTTAAAGCAAGAGTTGACAGTATACAAAGAGCCACAGGTGCAAAGGCAAGTCTTTTTCCGCCTGAAAATGCTGTCGGCAGTTATGTAAAAATTGTACAAAGAGTTCCGGTAAAAATTGTTTTTACTGAAGATATTTCAAAATACAACATTGTTCCCGGGATGTCTGTTGTTCCGGAAGTAAAGGTCAGATAAGATATGAGCGCAAACACAGCCGGAAATGAAACAACAATAACAGGTAATCCGCTGCCAAAGTTAAAGGACAAACAAATTCCGATTTGGCTTGTGGCTATTACTATACTTTTGCCTACATCTTTTGCAATGCTTGCGACATCAGCAACAAACGTTGCAATACCATATATTGCCGGATATTTTGGCTCAACAGTGGATGAGGCAAACTGGGTTATTACAATTTATATGATAGCAAATGCTATTTTGATTCCGTTAACGGGCTGGCTGGAAAATTATATGGGCAGAGTAATGTTTTTGAAAGTATTCATTACCATATTTACCATAGGCTCGGTTATTTGTGCTTTTGCTCCGAGTTTGAATGCTCTTGTTGTCGGAAGGCTCATTCAGGGTATTGGCGGCGGACCTATGATGCCGATATCTCAGGCAATATTGATTTCAAGCTTCCCTTACAACAAAAGGGGTGAGGCAATGGCATTGTTTGCATTTGCTGTAATGGTTTTTTCTATTATGGGACCTACTTTTGGCGGGTTTATTGTAGACAACTCTGCGTGGCAGTGGATTTATCTCATAAACATTCCTGTCGGTATTTTTTCAGTTGTGCTGGTTCATTGTAATATTGTTGAACTCAAGGACAGAATAAAACCTGATAAAGTTGACTATGTCGGCTTTGGTGCTTTGGTTTTGTGGCTTATGTCAATGCAGATTGTTTTGGATAAAGGTCAGCAGTACAACTGGTTTGACTGTACCTGGATTTGCTGGCTAGCCGGTATATCTTTGTTTTCATTTGTATTTTTTGTTATATGGGAGCTTGAATATCACAGCCCCATTGTTAATTTGCGTATTTTTAAAGATAAAAACTTCTTTATCGGAACAATTTTGGGTTCTTCTGTCAACATGATTATTTATGTAACAATTGTTCTTTTGCCAAGCTTTTTACAAAGTTTGATGGGGTATACTGCTATGCTTAGCGGTATGTCTCTGGCTCCCAGGGTATTTTCTTGTATTGTTATGCTTTTGATTATAGGTCCGATGGTAGAGTTTTTGGACAACAGAATATTGATTGCATCAGGATTTTTCTTTCTCGGACTTTCAACAATAATGTATGCGAACCTTAATCTTTCTATATCATTTGATTATGTTATTGTTCCGAATGTCCTTATGGGTGTCGGTGTAATACTTGTTTTTATTCCTGTTTCAGCATTGGTTCTTGGTACGCTGCCTAAATCTCAACTGTCTGCCGGTGCGGGTTTACATAGTTTGTGTAAATGTGTGATGACAGCATTTGTTGTTTCAATGTCTTCGACTCTGGTTGCAAGGTTGTCACAGGTTCATCAAACATATCTTGTAGAAAATTTGTCAAACTTTAATCTTGCTTTTCAATCAAGAATGCATTCAATGGCTGGACACTTTATGCAGTTTGCGTCAAACTATGCTACACATAAAGCTGGAGGTTTGTTATATAAGCAAATGCTTTCTCAAGCAAGGCTCATGTCATATGTAGATGTTTTTGAGATGTTTGCTCTTGTTGCATTTATGTTGATACCATTTGGATTTTTACTTAAGGTTCCAAAGAAAGAAGAGGCAGAAAGCAAAAAATAAACAAAATCTCTGCCGTTTGTGGGGGCAGAGATTTTTTAGGCTGCGATATTTTTTATTAATATTGATTTTCAACTTTAAAGAAATAAGCCTGAGGATGTTTGCAAACAGGGCACATTTGAACTGACTTTGTACCTTTGTGTCTGAATCCGCAGTTTGCGCATTCCCACTCAACTTCTTCTTCTTTTTCAAAAACACGTCCGTTTTTTACATTCTCAAGAAGTTTTTTGTATCTGTCTTCATGGTGTTTTTCTATTTCTGCAACTTTTTTGAATAAAAATGCTATATCGTTAAAGCCTTCTTCTTCTGCTTCTTTCGCAAACCTTGCATACATTTCTGTCCATTCATAGTTTTCGCCGTTTGCAGCATCTTCAAGATTTGTCATTGTGTCAGCAACACTTCCTCCGTGAAGAAGTTTGAACCATATTTTTGCGTGTTCTTTTTCATTGTTTGCAGTTGCTTCAAAAACTTGAGCAATTTGTACATAACCTTCTTTTTTTGCTTGAGAAGCATAGTATGTATATTTGTTTCTTGCTTGTGACTCTCCTGCAAAAGCTTCCATCAGGTTTTTTTCTGTTTTGCTGCCCTTAAGTTCCATAATTCGCTCCTTTTTAATATAAGAGGGAACGGCGTTTTGCTGTCCCCCCGTTTAGTGTTTTACGTTATTTCGTTTTATTCTTCGGAAAAATCTTCTTTTCCTACTCCGCAAAGCGGACATGTGTAATCATCCGGTAAGTCTTCAAATGCTACATTTCCGTTTTCTGCCGGATCATATACATAACCGCATACATTACATACAAATTTTTTCATAATAGTTGTCTCCTTAGTTTTGTTTGTTTATTTGTTCTTGAAGGCATTTGTTGCAAATACCTCTTACCTGAACATTTATGTCTTTTATTTCTCCAAAACGCTCTGCGTTTTTGGGTAAATCTATTTTTTCATCAGGTTCTAAAAATATATCATAAACTTCATTACATTTCACGCATAGAAAATGGTGGTGAGGCGTTTTGTCAGCATCAAATCTGGCTTTTGGAAGCTGGTTGTCAACCCTGAAAATCATATCCATTTCTTCAAGAGATGCCAGTGTTCTATATACAGTATCCACGGAAACATTGGGCATTTTTTCTTTAACCGCTTCATAGACTGTTTCTGCATCAGGGTGTTCACAGGAATTTGCAACCTGTTTGTAGATTTCTATCCTTTGAGGCGTTACTCTCATTCCTTTAAGTTTGCACATAGTGCGAAGAAAATCGATTTTTTCCTCAAGCATTTTTTCTCTGTTTGTTTCCATACGAGTTCCTTAATAAGAATTATTATTAATAAGTTTATCATACTATTTTGAGGTCCGCAAGTTTTTGGAAATTTATTTGAAAAATTTTTTACAGTATTGTGAAAAATGTTGTATTATAGTTTGGTAAGGATTATTAGGATAGATATTTTAAGAAAGGTAAGGTCTTGTATGTGGGAAAAGGATATTGATATCAATCAAATTCAAGAAATTAGAGTTAAAACAAATGTGTATTTCGGTGTCGGTGCTATAACAAAAATTGAAGATATAGCAAAGGACTTGAAATCAAAAGGAATAGATAAAGTTATTGTTGTAAGCGGAAAAGGTGCATACAAAATAACAGGTGCCTGGGATTATGTTGAAAAGGCGCTCAATAACAACGGCATTGGTTTTGTTAATTATGCAAAAGTTACACCAAATCCGACAACAGCGGCAATTGACGAAGCAGCACAAATGGCAAAAGAATTCGGTGCAAAAGCTGTTATTGCAATAGGCGGAGGTTCTCCTATTGATACCGGTAAAAGCGTTGCTATTTTGATGGAATATACAGACAAGACCGCTGCAGAACTTTACGAATTTAAATTTTCTCCTGAAAAAGCCGTTCCGATTGTTGCAATTAACCTTACACACGGTACAGGTACTGAGGTTAACAGATTTGCTGTTGCAACAAATTTGGAGAAAAACTTTAAACCCGCTATTGCTTATGACTGCATATATCCTTCATATTCAATTGACGACCCTCAACTGATGACAAAACTTTCCAAAAACCAGACACTTTATACATCAATTGATGCAGTTAACCATGTTGTTGAAGCCGCAACATCAACTGTTGCATCACCTTATTCAATTACGCTTGCCAAAGAAACAATTGCTCTTGTTGCAAAATATCTCCCAAAAGCTGCTGCTGATTTGGAAAATCCCGAATATAGATATTATCTTCTTTATGCATCGCTGCTTGGGGGAGTAGGTTTTGATAATGGCTTGCTCCACTTTACACATGCGCTGGAACATCCGCTTAGCGCAGTTAAACCGGAATTGTCCCACGGTCTTGGGCTTGCAATGCTTTTGCCTGCTGTAGTGAAAGCAATTTATCCAGCTAAAGCAGCTACTCTAGCAGAAATTCTGGAGCCTATTGCTCCCGGTTTAGCTGGAACTCCTGATGAGGCTGAGAAAGCAGCAAAACTTGTAGAAAAATGGCTCTGTGATGTAGGTGTTCCTCAAAAACTTACAGATGACGGATTTTGCGAAAATGATATAGACAAGCTTGTTGACTTGTGCTTTACAACACCGTCTTTGGACGGGCTGCTTTCAATAGCTCCTGTGAAGGCAACAAAAGATGTTGTTGCTCAAATATACAGAGAATCAATGAAACCTTGTAACTAAAGAGAAAAGCCCTCATTTTAAATGAGGGCTTTTTATTATTTTGACATCCTGTCTTTTTGTAATTTTTTTGCCCGCTCATATATGAAATCATAAACGAGATGCTCTCTTAAGAGCTGTTTTACATCGTCAGGTATTGCCGGATTTGAAATATATTTTATTGCACCTCTTCTTCTTTTAAGAAAAGCAAGAAGATAATCTTTTTCCTGTCCGGAGTTTATTTTTGTTTCTATAAATATATGTGATAAAAGACTTTTTACAACTCGATCATCGATGTCTTTGTGGTATTGCATACCTTTGACAAAAACATTGCTCACATCAGCCATAAATGTGTTCCGCAGGTATTTTATTGCATCTTTATCTGTAAGACCTGCCGAATAGTCATGATATCTTTTTTCAATTAAATTCGTTTTTTCTGACACAAGGTCTTCCAGATTGTGATCAATTATATACACAACAGAATCAGCTCTGGAATTTTTGAATACTTCAGGGTCTTTTGTTATTTCGTACAATGTTTGGTTCATCGAAAATTCATTTGCTTGGGCAAGCAAAGGATATTTTGCATCAAAATCTTCATTTATCCGGTTAAATACATTTTGTATACTTTCTGCTACATTTGTTTTTTCTTCTTCTTTGATATCCGGAAGAACTTTGTCTGCCCCTGTCTGGAAAATTAAGAAAGCAGTGAGTACTTCTTTTGTTGCAAGCGGATGAGCAATGTTGAAGTTAATTAATTGGTTGCTGAATGATTTGCTGAAGAATGCATTTTGAACTTTTGCAAAATCTCTAAAAGTATTTCTCACGGAATCAATTGAGTTGAGATCAATTTTTCCTTCCAGTTTTCTGCTGCCTGTTGATTGCTGTTTTTCTGCTTTTTCAGGTGTTGATACAGTTACTTTTTCTCCATTCGGCTTTTTTAATGAGTCGTACTTAAACAGCCATAATATATAGTCTACCGCCATATGTTCAAAAATTACTTCTTTTGCCTTTTTGTCATTTTGTGGGTTTTTCAAGAATTTTATTGCGGCATTGTAGTTTCCAATATACTTGCTGCTGTTTTTTATCTGTATTGGCTCTGTTGCATATGCAACAGTTATCAGTTTTTTTGCGGCTAGTCTTTCCTGTTCACTGAGCTGTGGATAGTATTTAAAACCATTATCCAGCAGTTCGGTAAGCTTTGTAAAAAAGATGCTGTCAAAAAATTCCGCAGATGCTTTTTCGGATAAAGGAGTGTTTAACAGCTTCATTTGTTTGTTTAGTGATGCTTTATTTTTTGTTAATTCATAGGAAAGCCCTGGCTTTTGGGCTATCAGATTTGTGATATCGCCTCTTTCGCATTTGAAAACTTCAGGATCTCCGGTAAGTTCGTATACGAAATTGTTTATTATAAAATCATTTGTTCTTGCCGTTGAAGTGTGAGTGAGATTAAAATTCTGGTTTATTTCTTCACTCACTTCTCTCATTTTTTCTTCAATTTCATTAAGTTCTTCATCACTTGATATGTTAAGATACTCTTTTGCATCGGGTCTGTTTATACCTATTGCTATTCGTTTTGTTTGAGTATCTGTATTTTTCATAACATATTCAAGAAATTCTGCTGCAAAAATATTCGTAAAGTTTTGAAGAGCTTTTGCTTCCTGTTTTCTGAATGCCCGTATAATATCTTTTTCTGTTTCTTCTTTAGGTGACTCTTGAACAGCCGGTTTTTGTATTATCGGCGTGACTTGCGGCTGCTTTTCAATTTGCGGTTCGCTGTTTTGCGGGGTATTTGTTTCTTGTTGTTTATCCGGTACTATTTTTTGCTGCTGAGCATGTTTTATTTTTTGATTTTCGGCTCTTTTTATTTGTGTTTTGTCCAGAATTTTGTTTTTCTGTTCAAGAGCTTCATTGAGCAGTCTTTCCAGTTTGTTTGATTTATCCTGATTGTTGTAGGCATCTTCAAATTCTGCAATTGTTTGTTTTAGGATTTTTGAATAATATTTTCTGAATGATGAGTCTTTGTTCCAGAATTCCTCCATTACCGCTCTTTGTGCTTCTGTATAAGAATTAAAGTCCTGCATAAATTCATTGTCTGCATATCTTTCTGCATAGATTTTTGACAATTTTTCACTGAATCCTATTTTTCCGGCAGCAATTGTCATAATCTGTCCTTGATATTTTGCATATACGCTGTCAGAGAGCTCTTTTCCTTCTATCATTCTTTTGATTTGCTCAGAACGCTGTTCTTCGCTTAAAGATGCCCACCATTTCTTTTTAGCTATGCTCAGCTTTTCAATGGTTTCCTGTGAGAGTTCTCTTTTTGCTTTTTGTGTGTCTATATTGTCTGATGCGTTATCTTCTGTTCCGTCTGCTTTTTTTCTAACGGGCGGTATATATTCTTTGTCGTTTCTTGTTGCTAAAAATGACTGATAATACGGTAATTTTGGATATTTTACACCGAGGGATTTTAAATCACTATAGGTAAAATATTTTCCGTCAGTTATTCCGAGGTCCTTTTTTATTCTGTATGTGGAGTCTGTTTCAAAATCTTTGTTTATCTCATCCAGTGTTTTTCCTTCCAGATAAACCTTCTTTAACAGATAAAGTGTAAGATCCTTGTATTTTCTTGTATCCCTGAAGATTGGTGTGTTGTCAATTTGTGAATTCCATCTGAGAAGGAAAAGAGTTCCTCTTCTTGCATTTGTTTCACTAAACGGGCGTAAATCTTTGAACAAAGGTTCATCAGGATACATATCTTTTACGTCTTGAACGGTATCTGCTATTCCTACATATTTAAAAGCTTCTCTTTGAAGCTGAGCGGGAGGCATGTGATGTCTTTCTTCAAAGTCTTCCATAAGATAATTTCTTACGGTGTCAGGCATGTTTTCCTGATTGAACTTCTGGTCATAAAAATTTTCAGGCGTTCTGTTTAATCTTGCACCGAAACTTATATTGTAATCTTTATATGCAAATATGTTATTATTTGCTGTTAAGGGATTTGAACTTTTAGATGAATCTGTCTGCCGGTTATTTTGCGTTTTTTGTTGTCTGTATGAATTTAAGAAAAGTGAATTTGTTGGGGAAATTTTCATTTTTTTGCTCCGATTTTATTAATATTTCGTATAAGTTTTAATGCTTGTGAAAACAAAAATTGCTAATTTTTTTAAATCTTTTAATAATATGTTATAATTTGGGTGAAAATTACGATAGAAAGTGGTGCATAGTTATGGAATACAGAGGTAAAGCGTTTAAATTCGGAGACAATATTTCAACCGATCATATTGCACCTGGGCGTCTTTTTCATCTGCGATCAAATCTTGAAGAGTTTGCAAAACATGTACTTGAAGATGCGGATGAAACTTTTGCATCAAGAATGAAAAAGGGAGACTTTGTCGTTGCCGGAAACAATTTCGGATTGGGTTCTTCACGAGAACATGCTCCTCAGATTATCAAGATAGCGGGCGTTTCCGCAGTGCTTGCAAAATCATTTGCCAGAATTTTTTACAGAAATGCTATAAACATAGGACTGCTTCTTATTGAATGTGATACAGACAAGATAAATGACGGTGATGAACTGGAAATCGACATCAAAAAAGGTGTGGTAAAAGATTTGACACAAAATACGGAAATTACTTTTTCTCCGCTGCCGGATGTTATGATAAAACTGCTTCATGACGGCGGATTGATTGAACATTTAAAAAAACATGGTGATTTTGATTTGGTGTAAAATACATTTTTGTAACAATTTAAAAATTTTTTAAATATTATTTAAAACTCTAAAAAACTCCTTTTTTAACATCTTTACAAAGGTAATGTTGTCTTGTTACAATACTTAAAATTGTAAAATTTTGAGGTTTGTTTTATTCAAACTGTCAAATTTCTCCGGTTAGGGTTTTTGTACTAATCGTATCAGGAAGGTGTTGAATTGAAATTTAATAATTCAAATAATACGGATAATACTGCAAAGCAAGAAAAAAATGCTGCATCTAAATGGTTCGGAGACAGACACTCTAACCCGATAATTCCAAGCGGTTTGATTTCAAAAATTAACAATATCAGTAATCGAACAACCGCAAATAAAATGTATGCCGGATACAACAATAAAGCATGGCGTTCATCTGAGTCTATAGACTATCAGGAAGTAATAAAATTTGTTAATGAGGTTACTGACGGCAAAGACTCTCAAAACGAACTGATTTATTCTCTGCATAATATATTCACAAACAAACTCAATTCAACATTTACTGCTTTTGGTTTGTATTGTAAACAGTCAAATTGCATAAATCTTAAGATAATAGACAAAATCGGCTCTACGTTTTCATCAAGGGTCCTTCTAAATGATTCAGATAATCCGGTAGAGCAGGCGTTTACTTCGAAAAGATTTGTTTTTGTCGAGAGCAACGATTTTTTGAATGTTCATTACCTGAACCAGTCTGCTGTGGCAATTCTTCCTTTGATTGCAGGCAGGGATTGCATAGGCGTTATGCTGGTTGGTGACAACAACTATGATGCGGCAGCTGATATTTATAAATTGATGGCAAACTATCTGGCTCTGTTTATACAGAACAAGGATTTGTCTACAAAGGTTCTTATGAATACCGATACTGATGCACTGACAAATCTTAACAATCACAGAAAATTTCAGGAAATACTAGCTGCTGAAATCGATAAGTCAAAAAGAACACAGACCCAGACGTCAATTGTTATTTTTGATATAAATAATATTTCTCAGATAAATAAAGATTTTGGTGCTGCAAAAGGTGATGAGATTATCAAACTCGTTGCTGATAAAATTAAGCAAGGTATCAGAACAAATGACTCTGCTGCCAGATATGGCGGAGATGAAATAGCAATTATTCTTCCTGAAACAACCTCGTCAGAGGCAAAATATCTGGCAGAATATTTGACATACTCGCTGTCTTGCTGTCTTGTGGATGATGTGGGTCCTGTTAAAGTTTCTGTCGGTATATCAACTTATCCGAAATCAACACAGGATCTGGAAAAACTGCTTGTACTTGCTGAACAGGCAATGTATATTTCAAAAAGTAAAGGCTACAAAAACGGAATGTCTACAATTGTTTGTTCCGAGGATTTTGATTTCTGGGATGATACTGCTCTCAGTTCTTTTGCATCGGTTATTGCAAAAAGACATGCTTCTCTCGGTATAAACTTTGATGAAGAGCTTGTTAACAAATTCCATTCAGAAGACATAATAAATCAGGGACATTTGATTGAGGTTGTAACATCTCTTGCGGGAGCAATAGATGCAAAAGATGAATATACAAAAGGTCATTCATCTGCTGTTTCAAGATATTCGGAAGCACTTGCCAGAGCTTTAAACCTTCCTGAAAAAGATGTTGAGAGAATAAAACTCGGCGCATTGCTTCACGATATTGGAAAAATCGGTATTCCTGAGTCAGTTTTAAGAAAGCCGTCAAAATTGACGGATGAAGAATGGGAAATCATGAAACAGCATCCGACAATTGGTGCTGAAAAAGTTTTGATGCCGAATGAATCATTGCATGACCTTATTCCTATTGTAAAATATCATCATGAACACTGGGATGGCTCCGGCTACCCTGAAAAGCTGAAGGGTGAAGAAATACCGCTCGCAGCAAGAATTGTTTCTGTAGCTGATGCGTATCATGCTTTGATATCTGACAGACCTTACAGAAAAGGTATGTCGAATGAAAAAGCCTGTGAAATACTGAAAATAGGCGCAGGTGTGCAGTGGGATAAGGATCTTGTCAGAGAATTTGTTAATATATCAGAATCTCTTTATACAATGATGTAATTATAGATTTTTTATAATTTCATCCGTGTATTCATCAGTGGAGGCAGTTCCTCCGAGATCTTGAGTTAAAACAGAGCCTTTTTCTATCACTGAATAAAGCGCTTTTTCTATTTTTTGCGCTTTTTCTGTTTCATTTATGTGTTTGAGCATGTTGATTGCACAGAGCAAAAGTGCTGTAGGGTTGGCTTTGTTTTGTCCTTTTATATCCGGTGCGGAACCATGAACCGGCTCAAAGACAGCACAGTCTTTTCCTATATTTGCACCCTGTGCTACACCTAACCCCCCGATTAAGCCTGCTGTCAGGTCAGAAACTATATCGCCGTATAGGTTGGGTAAAACAAGGACATCAAACTTTTGTGGATTTTGTACAAGCTGCATGCAAAGGTTGTCTACAAGGATTTCTTTGTATTCAATTTGAGGGTAATTTTTTGCTATTTTTTCACAACATTCAAGAAACAATCCATCTGAAAACTTGCATATATTTGCTTTTGAAACGGCATGAACAGTATGTCTGTCATTTGCTGCTGCATATTCAAATGCGTATTTTGCAATTCTTTCGGATGCTTTTCTTGTTATGATTTTTATTGATTCTGCGGTGTCGTCATCAATTTTTCTTTCTATCCCCGCATAAAGGTCTTCCGTATTTTCTCTGACAACGACAAGGTCAATGCCGTTAAAAGGTGTTTTTATTCCCTTTATATTCTTGCATGGACGTATATTTGCGTATAAATCAAGTTCTTTTCTTAGTGCAACATTTACACTGCGAAACCCCTTGCCTATAGGTGTTGTAACAGGTGCTTTAAGCGCAACTTTGTTTTTCTTTATTGATTCAATAACTCTTTGCGGCAGGGGTGAGCCTTCTTTTTGTGCAACATCGGAGCCTGCGGGCTGAATATCCCAGATTATGTCGATATCTGCTGCTTTAATTATTTTCTGTACCGATGATGATATCTCCGGACCAATGCCGTCTCCCGGAATAAGAGTAACTGTTGTTGCCATTATTTGTTTTTCTCCGTAATAAATTCAAAAAGAAGTTTTAGTGCGTGTTTTGCAAACATATATTTTATAAGCAGCCTTGGATAATTGGGGTTTACATTGTATTTAAAGACCTGAATATGATTCTTTTCTCCGATGCCTATATATACCAAGCCCACGGGTTTTTCCAATGAGCCTCCTGTAGGACCGGCAATTCCCGTTGTTGCAACAGCATAGTCGCAGTCTGTTGAATTAAGCAGTCCTGCTACCATTTCTTCGGCTGTTTGAATACTTACCGCACCATAGTCAGCCAGTGTTTGTTCCTTGACCCCAAGATATTTGGTTTTTGCTTCATTTGCGTATGTTGTAAAATTGCATTTTATAAAAGAAGAACTCCCTGAAATATCTGTCATCAATGAACTGACAAGCCCGCCCGTGCAGGACTCGGCTATAGCAAGCGCTTTCCCGTTTTTGATAAGAAAATCGGCTATTTTATTTTGATATTTTGTATCAAGAAATAGTTTTATTAGTTTTAATGTATTGAACATGATTTATCCGAAAAAGCTTGCAAATACTAGTGCAGAGGGATATCAAGCGGCTGTGTAAGCATTATATCAATATCTTTACCCTGCTGCATAACAACATCGTTTCCTTTTTTGAATAAATCAACAATGCCGTCTCCGACATAATAAAATGCTCCGCCTATCACACCGCCGAGCGCACCTATAGGAACACAGACATACTGCATGTTTTCACCTGTTCCTTTGCCCCAGTCAATTGTTGTTTTAACAATTTTCTTTGTATTATCCCAGTTCTGTTGAAGAGCATATCCATAGTTTCCGTTTTGGTAGATGCCTCCGTCAACTGTTATTTCTCCGTAGTTATACAATCCTGCATTCAAAGGTATTTGTCTGCCTGTCGGGGTGACAATGTGGTCAAAGATTATATATAACACAGCACTTCTGGAAAGTCTTTTTGCCGGTACAATTTTGTCCACTGTTCCTCTAATGACTGAACCTACGGGTAATGCAACCTGTCCGTTTACAATTTTATCTTCTTTAAGCATTGCTGAAAATTCATCGCCCACTCCGGCAACTCCTGTTGAAACAGGTTCCAAAAGTTCAATTTTCATTGTTGTTCCGGCCGGGAGTTTAACCGCCTGTACATCTGCATTAATTCTTTTTTGTGATGCCTGTGCACACATTCCGAATGACAAAAGTCCTATACCTATTAAAATGGCCGGTAAAATATTTTTTTTCATGATTATCTCCTCAATTCTCTATATTAGCAATTTTAGTTTTTGCTGATAAAAAATGCAATTTTATTTTATTTCTTCATACAAAGAAGATGCTTCCTGTACGGATATATTGCCGGTCGGAATTTTTACAACTTTAACGCATACAGTCTTGTTAAAGTGTTCTATTTTTATTATGTCTCCCTCTTTTAGCTGTTTTGACGGTTTTGCCGGTGAATCGTTTACAAAAACACGACCCTGATCAGAAACATCGTTTGCAACAGTTCTTCTTTTTATCAGTCTGGAAACTTTTAAAAATTTGTCTAATCTCATATAAATCCTCCATGAAAATATTACTAAAAATAAAGAGCTGATAAAATAACCATTTTTGTAATATAATCATATCTGTTAGAATAATTTTTTAAAAATATTTACAAACCGTTTCGGTAATAGCAAAAAAATTTTTTTAGGAATATTATTTTTAATGTAGGAATTAAAAATTTTATTAATATGAAATTGACAGTAATTTCTTCCGCTAATATGCCGTCCCACAATATACAGTACAGCGGAAATACACAATATACTAACAATACGGAACTTGCTGCGGATAGAGCAAAAACAAATAATGATGCTTCAAAGGTCAAGGCTGCATCATTGATTGGCAGTGCAGCAACGACTTTGATTTACCTTTTTGTTATGGCAAAACATGCAAAAAAAGGTGATTTTAAACTTAAAGATCTCTTTAATGTTGATTTTCAAAATATGTTTAAGGTAATGGGGCTTGCTACATCAGCTGTAATAGGCGGTTTGACGGGAGGCTTGATTACTGACAAGAAAGAAAACAGAAAGCCGAAACTGAAAGAAGCTATTCACCAGTTTTTGGGAAATATCGTTACCCCGATAACAATTGTCGGAATAGCCGCAAAACAAATTGAAAAAAGAAAATTTCCTGTTACCAAAGAA
Organism: Candidatus Gastranaerophilales bacterium; assembly: GCA_944326535.1. Classification (GTDB taxonomy): domain Bacteria; phylum Cyanobacteriota; class Vampirovibrionia; order Gastranaerophilales; family Gastranaerophilaceae; genus Limenecus. The sequence continues at coordinate 14,963 of CALVEJ010000027.1, forward strand.
ATTCTTCTCTCATCTCTTGCTGCAGTAGCAGGCGTTACTGCGGGAGTAACGGGCGGAAACTATATTGCATCTAAAGTAAACAAAGCTATTTTCAAAGAAAACGATGACAGAAAACTGGGTGTTAAAGATTTTGGTATCCATGTTGATGATCTTTTAACAGTTGCCGCTCTCACTCCGAGCGGTGAAAAGATAAAAGGATTTACTTCAAAAGCTCTTCCTGCAATCTTTTTGATTTGCGGCTATGAAGCTGGTACAAAAAGAGCTGCTGACGTTGAAAATAATCTTGTAGAAAACAAACTGGAAACAAAAGCATAATTTGTAGTACTATTGGTTAGGTAACATATCGGAGTTTTGAATATGCTGTTTAGAAAAGCTTTGTTTAATATTTTTTGCGTATTATCTTTTGTTTATTTTTGTATTACACCCGTACAGTCAAAGGAATTAAACTTTGCTGTTGTTTCTGATATAAATTATTCTCAGCAGGATACTGCCGGCAGCGGAAATGAAGAGTCAAAAATTCCGACTATATTGAAAGCTTTTGTCGAACGTATTAATGAAAATAACTACGATTTTGTCATTTTTCTGGGTGACAATATTTCAAAATCAAATGAAAAAAACTTGTTAGGATTTTTGAATACGGTTAAAGAGATAAATACTCCATATTATCTTGTAATGGGAAATCAGGATGTTCATAAAATTTCGGGATTGGAGAAAAAGAAATATCTGGAAATTGTGTCAAAAAACAACAAATATCAAAAGAACAAAAAAGAATCATATTATTTTTATCCAAACAATGATGTGATAGTAATTGTTCTGGACGGGGTATCTTCCGGAATGCCCAGCAATCATGGTGTATTCAACCAGAGAACTTTAAAGTGGCTGGATGAGGTTTTGTCAAAAAATGAAAAGAAAAAGGCGATTATATTCCAGCACGTTCCTTATATAGCACCTTATGAAAATCCGGCATATGATATCCTTGAAAAAACGGATTACAGAGCTGTAATCTCTCGTCATGACAATGTCATTGCCATATTTGCAGGACACTATAAAAAAGAATCCGCCGTTAAAGATGATAACGGAATAATGCATATATGTGCTCCTGCACTGTATCAGCACCCGTATTCATATATGGATGTTATATTGAAATATAAAAAACTTCCTCTTATGAAGGCAAAAGACTTTGAGTTTGACGGAACATTGAAGCCGGCTATTTGATGGTTATTTTTTTGTAAAAAGGGCTTTTGTTTGTCTTATGATATTGGCTCCTTTTGTCTCAAAAACGAGCCATAGCCCTGTGACAATAATACTTATTGCCGTGAGACGCCAGATTAATCTTCTTGCGTTCTTTTTCTGTTCATTAAAAACAGCATCTTGCGCTTCCGGTGATTTTTGCTGTTTTTGAAAGCTTAGGTTTTTATGTTTTGCTGACAATACATTACTTTTCACTGAACTTATTTGCATATACATTCTCCAAAATCTGCTTAATCCGGTGTTTTAGGTGAATACATTTTGTTCGAACAAATTTAATGCTAATTTAAAACACAAAAGAAAAATTTTTTGCCATTATTTTATTCAATCCATCTGAAGTTTTTGACGTATTTGTCTTCATTCAGCTGTCCGTCAATTTTTACCGTGAATACACGATATTCCTGATCGCTGAGCTCTACGCCGGGGATTTTGTTTAATTCGTGGATAAGTGAATCTTTATCGGACTTGTTTAGTTTAAATCCAGGGATAGCATTAAGCAGAGAGTTAAAAGAAAGATTTCCGACTTTGCCCAGAATGTTTGTTGCCTTTTTGGTCAGTCGTCCAAATACTCTCAGGTTTGCATACTGCTGTAGTATATCAAATTCACCGTTTATGTAAATGTTAAGATTGTCGCCTTTTGAGTATATTTCTATATTTTGTGCAACCCCGTTTTTCATTGCAAAGCTGCCTTTGATAGAGTCAAAATTTCCTGTTTTTATCGGTGTCAGAAGGTCAATGAAATTGCTTATACTTGCTCCTGTTATACCGCTTTTTATAAAGTTGCCTGCTTTTAAAAGGTATTCTACAGAACCAAGCTTTGGCATTTTTCCGTCTGTAATTTCAAAATAGACGTATCCTGTCATGTTTTTTAAACGATCTTCTTCTGTTTGTCCGCTTGTTGCAAGAACAATATTACCGTTTGATTGTCCGAAAATTTGATCTTTAAATCCGAAAATTTTTGATGCAATTTCGTTTGAATCTACATTCAGCGCGGAGACATTTGCTTTTATTCTGTCATTTTTAAAGTTGTAGCTGGCGGTTCCGGTCATTTTTCCTGTTGATACATCAAACCACAGTTTGTTTATATTCAGTACAAAATCATTGCCCAGTGCAAATTCTGCCGTATAGTTCTTTGCCGGCATGTTTCTTATCAATATGTCTTTTACGGTCATTGTGCCTTTTTTTATTATTACGTCTGACACACTCAGAGGAATAGATGTTTTTGAAGAACCGCCTGTTAGTCTTGTAACTGTGTCGGGTGTAGGTATTCTTGTCAGCGAATCAATGAATGTATCCAGATTTAGCTTTTCGGAATATAAGTCAAGGGTTTCTATTTCATACGGTGGTGTCAATTTGTTTTTCAATTGAGCTTTTAATGTAAAGTCAGAGTTGTACACAATTCCTGTTGTATTTATATCAACAGTTTTTTCATTGAATTTTAATTTTACATTTTTAACTATCGTGTCAAAAAGCGGCATATCCATATTGTCCATAGATAGTGTGCCTCTGATGACAGGAGCTGAAATATCTCCTTTTATGTTCAAGTTACAGTTGAACATACCTTTTTTCAAAACTGATTTTTTGAACAGGATATTAAAAATTTTGACATTTGCATTGTTTAGTGTTTTTACATTCAGGTTTCTTATGTATATGGGGATACCTTTTTTCTCGGTTGATTTGTACGGTTTGAATATACCGTCAGCTCTCAGGACTGTCAGAGGATAATGTTTGTTGTTCTGTGAGGACATATACCTGATGTAATTGAGTTGTTTTAAGTAATATACGTTATTGTTCAGATTTATATCAGCTAAGATTTCTCTTTCATTATCTTCATCCGCCAGATTTGCGCCCATATAGTATATGTCTGCATCTTTTGCGAGTTTTATTTTTGCTTTTATATTTGTATTTTCCAAATTTCCGCTGATGTAAGCTGACAGCGATATATCTCCTCTTGGCTTCAGCGGGTATGTCAGATTGCTGTTTATGTATTTGTTTGTGAAATATTCGGTAATTTTTGTTGTTAAATAGCCGTTAAACTTAAGCGTTTTATCAAGATCCCAGACCGAAAAATTTAGGAATACGGGGGTGTTGTCTACCTGTGCAATTATTGATTTTGCGGATATTTTTGAGTTTTTAAGGATAATTTTTCCGCCGCTTATATACACAGGTGTTTTAAAATAACTGTGGTTAAAGTTTATATCTTTCAGATCAATATAACCGTCAAGTTTGTTGTTTCTGCATTTAACCGATATATTTGCACTGCCTTGATAATTTTCATATGCTGTCAAAAGTTTTTTTACGGGTGTAGGAAGAAACTCTGCTGTTTTTATTGAGTTAAGTTCATTTAAATTAAAATTGGATATATTAAAGCTGCCGTTTAGTATGGGTTTTTGAGAAAATGTATTGTGAATGCTTAAATCAGCATAGATGTCTGTGTTGTATAGTTTTGCGATAAAGTTTTTTACTTTAAGGTTTTCGTTTAAGAGAGAGAATGCGCCTCTTTTAATTTTCAGCGGTGATGCCGAATTTGAATTCTGCGGAATAAAAAATCCATCCGCAGAGATATTTTTATAAGAAAAGTTTTGGTTTGTAAGAGCATTATTTGATTTGTAGTTTCCGTTTATATTGATAAGCGAGTTTGTTTTGGGCAGTTTTGAGAATTGTTTGAAGCTTGGATCTTTAGCTGCCATTTCAATAAGTTCATCTGTTTTTAAATTCTTTCCTGAAAATGAAAGGTGTGTTTTGGCAGAAGAGGACGATCCTTTTGCTTCAATTTTTGATGAACCTGTGAAACCCTGTAAGTCGATTTTCCATCCGTTACTGTCAAAGTCTATTATACCGTTCATTTTTGTTGCGATAACCGGCAGCATTTTTAATTTAGCCGTAATGCCTTTTAGTTTTAAAGTGCCGGATATGTTGAATTTCTGGTCTTTGTATATTCGTGAGAAATCTTTTACTTTACCGGTCAATTTTATTTTTGTTTCCACTGCACCGGAGGCTTTTTCTATTGCCTCAGCCATTGGCTTTTGTTCTTTTAGGATTGAGCTGGTGTTTAATATGTTTAATAGTTCGGAAATATCAATGGCATTTGATGTAATATCAAAATCGAGCGTGCCATCGAGATTTGCTTTTCCGTCAATTTTTAAGGGACGGTTTTTTATGCAGGCATTTTTTGTATAAAAGTGCATATCTTTTTTGTCAAAAACCAGTGCGCCTTCAGTATCGTGCAAAACAGTATTTAATCCCTGCAGCGAAGCTGTCGTTTTCATAAAATTAAACTGACCGGTTACTTCTCCGTCAAGTACAGTGCCTTTTGTGTGAATATCAATGTTGCCCTTTCCGGATATTTTCATATACGGAACGGGTCCGATATCAAATCCGACAACTTCATGTATCGGTACGAGCATATATTCTGCAGTTCCCAGATCAACATTTTTTGATGAAACTACGTGAAAGTCGCCTTTTCCGTATACTTTCATTTCTGCAATACCGTCAATATCGACATATTCTCCGTGACCGGCAAAAACTCGTGTTTTAACTTTGACTTTGTCTTTTAAAAATTTTGCAAAAACTTTACAGTGGGGAACCAGCGGATTGTCTTTTACTATATAAATATCATCAGCCTCAAGATCTCCGTATATCTCCGGCAAGGATGCTCTGCCGGAGATTTTTAGTTTTCCTGCTGCTTTACCCCAGGCTCCGTATTTTTTAAACTTCTGCATTACATTAAACGGGTCGCCTTCAATTGAGGGAACAAGCCAGTACATTGAATGTATATTTGACTGTGGAATATTTACATCCAGATCGAGTTTTATATTATCCAAATCGGATGAAGCATAGTTGTGAACAAGTCCGCTTATCAGAACTTGCCAGTCGTTTGACTTTACATCCATTGATTTGATAAAAAGTTTTTTATGCAAAAATTCCAAGGCAGTATTTAATGTAATTTCATTTTTTGATGAAATATTGTCAAGCGGATTTTTCATTTTTACCGTAAAGTTTTTCAGTGATGAATTTATGTTCAGCGTTTTGTTGTGTGAAAAATCCGCATTTATCACACCGGTAATATTTTCGATATCCTGTTTTGATATGTATGTAATATATGGAGAAAAGTTTGACAGATCAAAGTTTGATATTTTCCCGGAACACAAAAGATTTTTGTCTTTTAGTCCTTTTTCAAGCGGAAGTCTTGAGTTGAGATTTATCAGAATATTTGTAGATAATTTTTCATTAACAAAAATTTTTGTGTCCAGATTTATTGCGATATGTTTGTCTTTTTTGAAACTAAATCCGGCTGTATCCGTTTTTAGCTTTATTTTTTTATTTACGGCTAAATCATTGAGAGTAATTGTTGTGTTTTTTATTTTGATATTGTTAAGATCAAAATTTATATCCGGTATTTGTTTGGGTGAAATATTTAGTTTGTAATTCCCGATATATAAAAAACCGTCTTTTTCTCTTGTTATGTATAATTCAAGATTTCGTGCAAACAGATTTTTTACGGCGATTTTTTTATACAAAAGCGGAATTATATATATTCTTGTGTCTATGTCTTCTGCAAAAAACAAATGTTTGTTATTCTGTGACAGAGAAATGTCGCTGCCTTTTATTTGAATTGAAAAATCAGGATATGTTTTTGTATATAAATTGCTGTATTTAAAATCCAGATGCGTAATATTTTTTATTTTTGTGCTTATTTCATGTGATTTTAGTTCTTTTCTTATAAAAGGAGGCAGCACAAAAAGAAACAATCCTTCTATAAGTAAAACTGTTGTCAATATTGTAATAGAAAGTATTTTTAATAATTTTATGTTCATCTGGATATTATTATTTTAAATATAGTTATAATTATATAATTAAAGAACATTTTTTTCACTTGTTTTTACATATAATTGTTGCTAATATTATGAATTAGTACAGGAAAAATAACGGAGTACTTTGTTGTATGAAAAAGAGTTTAAAAATTATGTTCGCAGCTGCGGCTGCATTAATGGTTTTTGGTACGGTGAACTGCAAGGCTGATGCGCAGACTATCGGATATGTAAATTACAAAACCGTAGAATCAAATTATGAGTATGCAAAAAATGCCTACAAAGAAATTGATACAAAATACCTTGAACTTCAGCAGTATCTGATGGATAAAGAAAAACAATACAAAAATATTGACTCACCGATAAACAAAAAGAACTTTGAAGATCAGGTGCAGAAAGACTTTAAAGCAAAAAATGACGAATTTACAAAGTTCAAAATGAAAAAAGCAGAAGAAGTTGAAAGAAACATCCTTCAAGCAACAAAAACAGTTGCTGCTGACAAAAAAATTGATGTTGTCCTTGACTACAGAGTTATCTTTACCGGCGGTACAGATCTTTCTCAGGACGTAATCAATTATTTGAATTCACCCGGATTTAAACCGGCAAAGTAAGAAAATATTTTTTATAAGAAAATATAGTTTTTAGTTGGCGAAAGCGGACAGGATTGTTCGCTTTCGCTTTTTTGCTTGAATATTTCTGTCACGAAATACTTTTTGAAAAAATTAGCAGAATCTGTTTTTCTCTTTACAAATTAGTTAAATCTGCTTGTTTGTAGTACAATATTCTTAAAGATAGAAATAAAGACTAATTGGGGAAGAATAAAGCATGGCTACTGAAACACATTATGATGCGAGTAATATCAGAGTTTTAGAGGGGTTGGAAGCTGTTAGAATGCGTCCCGGTATGTATATCGGATCAACATCTCAAAGAGGTTTGCATCATTGTATATATGAAATTGTGGACAACTCGATTGACGAGGCTCTTGCAGGATATTGTACACTTATTACCGTTACAATTAACGCTGATGAAAGCGTTACTGTTGAAGATAACGGCAGAGGAATTCCTGTTGATATAAAACCTGATTCCGGCAAATCCGCATTGGAAATTGTTCATACGGTCCTTCATGCCGGCGGTAAATTTGGCGACGGCGGTTATAAAGTATCAGGCGGATTGCACGGTGTAGGTGCATCTGTTGTAAATGCCCTGTCTGAAAAATACGTAGTTGAAGTAGCGAGAGACGGATATCTGTGGAGACAGGAATATTTGAGAGGTGAGCCGACAACTGCTGTAGAAAAAGTTAAAGAAACTGACAAAACCGGTACAAGAACTACATTCTGGCCTGACCCTGAGATATTTACCGAAACAACTCAAATAGACAGAGATGTTATTGCAAATCGTCTTAGAGAAATGGCATTTTTGAACAAAGGTTTGAAAATCAGATATATAGATGCTTTGTCAAAAGAAGAACAGGATTTCCATTATGAAGGCGGTATTGGCAGCTATGTTGAGTTTTTGAATAAAAACAAGACAGTTCTTTTTGAACAGCCTATATATATTGATAAAGCCGTTGATAATATGCAGGTTGAAATTGCTATGCAATACACTGATGCATACAATGAATCTGTGTTGAGCTTTGCAAACAATATCAATACTCATGGCGGCGGTACCCACCTTACTGGATTCAGAAACGGTATTACACGTGTATTGAACGACTACGCAAGAAAAAATAAACTCTTGAAAGATTCTGATGCTAACTTATCAGGAGATGATGTTAGGGAAGGTCTGACTGCAATTGTTTCCGTGAAATTGCCAAACCCTGAATTCGAAGGACAGACAAAGGACAAACTCGGAAGCTCAGAGGCTACGGCTGCTGTTCAGGACACAATTAAGGATACGCTTCAGGAATGGCTGGAGTTTAACCCAAAATATGCAAAAATAATCATTGAAAAAACATTGCAGGCTCAAAGAGCAAGAGAAGCGGCAAGGAAAGCGAGAGAACTTACAAGAAGAAAATCCGCTCTTGAAACATCAACTTTGCCGGGTAAACTTGCTGACTGTTCAAACAGAGAACCCGAAAAATGCGAGCTTTATATAGTTGAGGGGGATTCTGCAGGCGGTTCTGCAAAACAGGGCAGAAACAGAATGTTTCAAGCTATTTTGCCATTGAGAGGTAAGATTCTTAACGTTGAACGTGCACGTTTGGACAAGATGTATGCAAACAACGAAATTAAATCAATGGTTCAGGCTTTGGGTATCAATATCAGTAAAAATGAAGATGATGTTGATATAGAAAAATTGCGTTATCACAAAATTATTATTATGACAGATGCTGATGTTGACGGTGCACACATTAGAACATTGCTTTTGACATTCTTCTTCAGATACGCAAAACCATTGTTGGATAACGGGCATGTATATATTGCGCAGCCTCCGTTGTACAAAATTACAATAGGAAAAAATGCTGAATATTTATATGATGACAGAGCTTTGGATAAAATGTTGAGAGAAAGAGGCATTAAGGGACTTACACTGTATAACAAAGATAAGTCCAAGAGTGCAACGGAGGAAGAACTGTCAATTCTTCTTTCAAATATGTCAACTTTCTACCACTCTTTCAACAACCCGTTAATTAGCGCAATACCTTCTGTTGTTATGAGGGCATTGATACGTTCTGACATCAAGCCGGAAGATTTTGATTCTCAAGAAGCAATGCAGAAACATTGTGAGTATATAAATCATTATCTTCTTGATCACGCTCAAAATTACGGCATTACAGAAGCAAA
>CALVEJ010000028.1 GCA_944326535.1 Candidatus Gastranaerophilales bacterium
GTATCGACCGAGCTCAGGATCTTACAAACTATGAACGACAAATCAATCCGGTAAGATTCTGAACACACCTCTATCATTAAAGCAAAGACTTCCTGATGCTTCAGAATGACATTGGGACGTCGTCCTGAGGGTAAAACCCGAAGGATCTTTAAGCATTAGATTCTTCGGTCACTGCGTTTTTTCAGAATGACGAATATCCGTAGGTTGGATTTACCAATCCGACACAGAGTGACTCTGCATGTTTGGCATCTGCCCGACAAATATCTTAAACAAAATACTCGAAAACATGACTTTTAGAAAAAAATCATTAATTTGATGTAGGTATTTCTCTACTCCATATGGATGAAAATTCTTTCGAAACCCAAAGCAGGAGTTAACTTATACCGTAATTGATAGTATAATTTTAATTAATGAGGCAGGAAAAGTATTAAATGGATTTTCAAAAAATACTGGAAAACAAGCCATTACTATATGGGATAATAGGGGGACTCGTAGTTGTTTTAGCATTGTTTATAACAATAGGAATTGTTGTGTCTTCAAACAACTCCGGTGCACCAAAAACAGTAAAAGAAAAAGTTATAGACAAACCTCTTGACCTGCTCACAACGGACAATCTCGGAAAAGCGATTGAAATACAGGCTCTTCTTGCAAGAGAGGGTATTACCGTGGACAGAAGAATGGACGGACAAAAGTCTGTTTTATACCTTCAAAAATATACAATGACACAAAGAGACAGGGCACTGCTTGCTATTGTAAAAAGCGGACTTATCGACCAGAATATAGGTCTGGAAATCTTTGATAAAGGAGACTTTACATCAACAAAAGAAGATAAAAGAATCCGCCTTACCCGTGCGATCAACGGAGAACTTTCCCGTCTTATCAGAAAAATTCCTCCTATAGAAAATGCCTCAGTATTTGTTTCCATTCCGGATCAGGTGATGTTTGAACAGGATCAAAAACCAGTCACTGCAACTGTTCAACTTGTTATGCCGAGCGGAGAAAAACTTGACAATATGAAAGTCAAAGCCATAAGAAACCTCCTTCTCGGTTCAATAAACGGATTGGAAGCAGAAAATATCTCAATAACTGACACAAACGGAAATGTATACGACTCAATTGCGTCAGCAGATGATGACATGCTTGCAAAGCTGGAAGAAAACGACCAGTATATGCAGGCAAAAGTAAAAACACAGCTTGACAAATTAATAGGCAAGGGCAATTATGCCGTTACGGTAAGTACATATCTGCGCCAGGCACCAATGCAAAGAGATGCTATTGATTTTGACCCGACAAAGAAAACCGCCTTAACAGAACAAACATTCTCTGAAGGTCTTGGCGATCAAACCAGAGATTCAAACAGAGGCTTGAGCGCAGTCAGTGTTTACCTGCCCAACGGCTTGCCTGCAAACAATGCCGATTCCGCACAAAACAGAAGCTACTCAAGAACGGCAAGAGAAACTCAATACGGTGTACCCAAAATTCAGACAAGCGAACTGGTAAAACCCGGAACTATTGAAGATATTTCAATTGCTGTCACTTTGGAAGAAAGTTCTATTCCTGCCAATATGACTCTTGATGAGTTAAAAGAACTTATCGCCAAAGCCGCTTCGCCAAAAGCAACAGCAGAAAATGTCGAGATTGCGTTCTCGGATTCGGTTGATCCTTTCCTTGCGGGAGACAAGCCGGAATCATTGCCAAAGCCGGATTCTACCGGAAATCCATGGTGGATAGCAATAGCAATGATTTTGATAGGTCTCGGTGTTGGATTGAAATTCTTGTCTGACAGAGTAAAGGCTGCACAGGAAAGACAAATTGCAGAAATAGAGATGCTTAGAGAAAAATCTCAAGATCAGGAAAAACAGCTCAGAGACGTAAATCTCAAAGCAGCAGAACTGATAGAAAGACAGTCCCAGCTTGCCCAGGGTATGCTGGAACAAAGACAACAGGCTCAGACTATTCCGGAGCTGAATTCAACGCTTTCGGAACTTGCAGATGAAATGTCAGGGCTTGATGATGAAGATCTGGCTGAACACGTAAAAAGCTGGATTGAAAAGGCGTAAGCCGGTGTAAAGCTGACGGAAACGCTTAACAAACAACAACGAGGGGAAACAGTTGCCAATAGAAGGTTTTGATTATAAAGAATTTGCCAAAAGCCTGTCTGAACAAGTCGGACCGGCACTTCCTCCTGACATTCCCGATCCGGATAAACAGTATATCATCAATATAGTCTTTAATTTTTGTTATATGGCGGGTGAAGCCATAGCAAACGATACCTCGTTGAACTTTAATGCCCAGCAGGCAAGCATTGTTGCACAGTTTATAGGCGAATGGGCTTTTCACAAATCTATTGATATTATCAGAAGCGGAATAGACCCCCAGTTTAGAGATCCTATTTTAAAAAAAATTGCTTTCACTATTTTTGAAATAGCAAAGACCGCCATTATAAAGAATCTGCCGCAAGGAGACATGATTGCAGTAGTTGAACATCATGTCAAAAAAGCTTATGCAGAAGCTCTTGAGGAACTGAAAAGCAAGGGTATTTTAAACGAAAATCAAGTAAAAGAAGCACTGAGTCATTCAAATATAGATGAAATGGCAAAAGCCCAGGCTCAAGAGCAAATGGCTCAGCAGCAGGCGGCGCAGCAGACACAGCAGCCGCAGGCACAATCACAATCCGAAAATTATATACAACAGACCAACGATACAAAAATACTCAAACTTGCAACATTTGCAATTGTTTTAAAACATCTTCCGCCTGAAAAAAGACAGGGTGTTTTGCAAAAATTTTCTCCGGAAGATGCGGCGATACTTACGGACTATGCATCTATGGATGATTTGGAGTCAAAACTGGATAAAGGTCTTGTCGTAAAATGCCTTAAAGAAATAAAAAGGACACTGCCTGAACCAAGAAAACTCAGCACATCAAAGATGTATGACAGATTATATAAAATTGTAAAAAATTCGGATATTTCCAAAATTTCTAATATGATAATGAAGGAAAGACAGGTCGTAAAAAGCTTTGTCTCCGGTGCCGCCGGACAGGGAAAAGCAGTAGAAATACCCGCCAGAGTTGCCGATATTATTTGTAATCATATAGAAGAAAAACTTTCAAAATAACTAACCTGAAAAGAATAAAAACAACGGATGATAATAAAAAAAGGTAATCAAAAATTAAATAAACCAAAACATGTTCCTCCAAAAGAGGTTGAACAGCCCGTGCCGGAAGCTGAGACTCAGGCTGCAGAAGAAGTACAAAGTATCGAAGAAGAAAAAAAAGAAATTGAACAGGAAGACAAAACCGATATCTTTGCGGGATTCAACTTTGATGATATAAATTTCGGACAGCGGGCTGAACGCCGCAGAGGAGACAGGAGAAGGGGATATCGCAGAATAGATGATAGAAATCTTATCTCCCGTGCCCAGCAAGAAGCAATTATGATAAAAGAAGAGGCATCAAAAGAAGGTTACGAAAAGGGCATTGAAGATGCAAAAGCGGATATATTCCGTTTGAAAGATGCTGTTGCCGAGTTCTTTGAATACAAAGACAGAATGTATGAAGAGATTTCGAAAGATATTCTTGATATTTCTTTAAAAGTTGCACAAAAAATCATAAAAAAAGAAGTCGAAACAGACAAAAAAGTTCTGGATTCAATTGTCCATGATGCGCTAAAAACCCTTGCAAAAGATGAAAATAAAATTATACTTAAAGTAAATCCTACAGACGTAGAATATACAAAAGAAATTGTACCAAAACTTTTGTCTTCCGGTCAATTTGAGGCTAAAATCTTTGTATCGGGAGATAAGGAAGTTGATGAAGGTTCAGCCGTAATAGAAACCTCAAACGGTATTATTGATGCCAATATAAGCACGCAGCTTGAACTCATACGGGAGGCATTCAAGCAAATACAATAGATTAAAGAAAGAATTACATGGCAGGAGCTCAAGGTTCAAATTCAATAAGCGAAATTGCATTGGCGGGATTTGTTGTCGCGCTGATACTTATCTTGCTTATAGAAGTTCCTACCTGGATTATAAACTTTTCAATCTCATTGAATATTACTCTTGGTATTGTGCTTTTGATGATATCGTTGTATATTCAAAAACCTCTTGAACTTGCCGCTTTTCCGTCAATTATTCTTATAGGTACAATGTTCAGGCTTGTTCTGGGTATTGCATCTACAAGACTTATTCTTGCAAAGGGTGAAGCGGGTGAAGTAATTCATGCGTTCGGAACATTTGTCACCGGAGGCAATATGGTTGTCGGAGGTGTAATCTTTGTCATTATTACAATCGTTCAGTTTATGGTTATTACCAAAGGTGCTGAACGTATCGCAGAGGTTTCTGCCAGATTTGCACTGGATGCGATGCCAGGAAAACAGATGACAATTGATGCGGACTTTAATGCGGGATTGATATCACCGGATGAAGCTGTAAAAAGACGTGAAGATTTGCAAAGGGAATCTGCTTTGTTCGGTTCAATGGACGGTGCTATGAAGTTTGTAAAAGGTGATACCATGGCAGGTATCATCATTGTAATTATAAACATCATAGGCGGATTGCTTATCGGTGTTCTGCAGCAGGGGCTGCCGGTTGCGGATGCTGTTCAAAAATATACAATATTAACAATAGGTGACGGTTTGTCATCTCAGGTTCCTTCATTGTTGATGGCTATTTCTGCCGGTATCGTGATGACGCGTGCTTCTGCAGCAAGCCCGAGCTTGGCTACTGATGTTGCATCACAGATTTTGAGCAAACCAATGAGCTTGTTCTGTGCTGTCGGCTTCTTAATGCTCATTGCTATATCAAGTCACTGGACAGGTCTGCCATGGCTTCCGTTCACAATATTTTCAATTGTACTGCTTATTGCAGGTTTTTCTGTTCTTGTCAATCAAGATGTTCAGGCACAACTCGGTCAATTGGAAAGCGTAAAGCAGAATATGCAGGATCTTGTTAACCCCAACAAGATGTATGAACGTCTTGGTGTAGATGTTTTGAGCCTTCAGGTCGGATCCGGTCTTCTTCCTATTGCCGATCCGGATCAGGAAGGTCAGCTGCTTGCAAAAATTGCTGCATTGCGCCAGCGTGTAACGGATGAACTGGGATACATCATACCAAACATAAGAATCATGGATTCATCAGCGCTTGATGCAAATGAATACCTTATATCGATAAGGGGCAATAAAGTTGCAACGGGATTTGTATATCCGGGTAAACTTATGGTAATTGCCGACCAATGGGATGCTACAGGTAAACCGATACCGCCTGATTCGATTACAAATATTGATCCTACCTATCAGGCAGAGGCATACTGGGTTGATCCGCAGAACATTGATCCTGAGGACCATCTCACGGCGGTGGATTCTGTGGACGTAATTGTCACACACCTGCAAGAGTGTGTAAGAAAATATGTTGATGAAGTAATGACCAAAACGGATGTCTTAAAACTTATGGAACTTGTTAAATCCCAAGACCCGACACTTGTCAACGATCTTATTCCGACAATTATTTCTACAAGCGACCTCAGAAAAATCTTTGTTAACCTGATAAGAGAAAAAGTCTCAATCAAAGATATTATATTCATCTTTGAAAGATTATGCGACTATGCAAGATTTTCAAAAGAGCCTGATATACTTTCTGAACGTATCAGGGCGGCTCTGGGCAGACAAATTTGTTTGAACAACTGTACTGAAGACAAAATAATGTACGCATTGACACTGTCAAGTGAATGGGAAAAAACACTTGATGACAGCTGTCAAAGGACCGAGCTCGGTACAATGTTTCTTCTAAACCCAATGCAGGTTCAAGAGCTGATTGAAACTACGGCTTCAACCCTTATGAGAGCACACCAGACAGTCGGAAGACAACCGGTAATTTTGTGTTCTCCCAGAATCAGACTTCCTTTGTATCAGCTTCTTGAAAGACATATTCCGACAATTGTTGTTATATCATACAGTGAACTTATTACTGACATCAAAGTAGAAGCTGTTGATACAATAGGTGAAATGTACGCACCTGATTTTCAATAAATAAAAGGTAAACTACAATGGTAGAGCAGTCAACGGAACGTTCAATTGAATACATGAAAAAAAGAGCCTTTGAGATAATAGACTCTACACCTATGTATCAGTACAAAGGTTCCGTTTCGAAACTTTTGGGATTAACAGTAGAAGTAAAGCTTCCCGGATTAAAAATAGGGGACCTTTGCTTTATTGAGACATATCAGGGAGAAAAAAAACCTGCCGAAGTAGTTGCATTTAAAGGTGATACAGCACAGCTTCTGCTTTTGTACGACGGAGCCGGAATTGGGCAGGGCAGTCTCGTTTCCACAATAGGGAAACCGATTATGCTGCCGGTAGGCGACTTTCTGTTAGGAAGACTTATAAGCCCCATGGGAGAACCGATTGACGGAAGACCGCTTGATACTGCTAATGCAACAATGGTATCAATTGACGGACCAGCTCCGAGTCCTTTTGACAGACCTATCATAAACACAATGTTTTCAACGGGTGTAAGAGCGATAGATGCCACATTGACACTGGGTGCAGGACAACGTATGGGGCTGTTTGCCGGTTCAGGCGTCGGTAAAAGTACAATGCTGGGTATGATTGCGAGAAACTCTGATGCGGATGTAAACGTTGTTGCACTCATAGGAGAACGTGGTAGAGAGGTTAAGGAGTTTATTGAAGACTCTCTGGGAGAAGAGGGTATGAAAAAATCCGTTCTTGTCTGTTCTACAGGCGACCAGCCTCCGTTGATAAGACAAAAATGCCTTCAGGCAGCAACGTCTGTGTGTGAATATTTTAGAGATCAGGGCAAGAAGGTTTTCTTGATGACCGATACCGTTACCCGTTGTGCGATGGCAGGACGTGAAGTCGGTCTGTCAATCGGGGAACCGCCTACAATGAAAGGCTATCCGCCGTCAATTTTCTCCTGGCTGCAAAAAGTACTCGAACGTGCAGGAAACAGTCCGAAGGGCTCTATTACTGCTTTGTATACAGTCCTGATGGAAGGTGATGATATCAACGACCCGATTGTAGATACGGTTCGTGGTATTACGGACGGACACATATTCTTGAGCCGTAAAGTTGCTGAAATGAACCACTATCCGGCAATAGATATTCTCGGAAGCATTTCCCGTCTTATGTCAGCCATAGCATCTCCCGAGCACAAAGAAGCCGCAGCAAAAATGAGACGCTGCATGGCTTTATACAGAGAGAACAAAGACTTAATAGATGTCGGTATGTATGTTTCCGGTTCCAACCCAAAACTGGATATCGCAATCGAAATGATGCCGCAAATCAACGCTTTTCTTCAACAGAGGGTGGAAGACTCCGTAAGCATGGACAGCACAATAAATACTCTTATCCAGATGATGGGTCCGGTAGATATTTAGGCGAATGCTCGTTTTGTTTTTCTGTTTTTTCCGGATTGTCCGGCAGGCTAAGCCGTCTTGCATACCCATTTTCGCCAGTAGCTCTGTTCATAATACGGATATTTTTTCATTTCATATTCAAAATACTCTTTAGGACGAAACGGTCTGCGCAGAAGCTTCATACCCGCTTCTTTCGGGGTTTTATCAGCCTTGTACTGATTGCATTCTTTGCAGCAGGTAACAATATTTTCCCAAATATCCGGTCCAAATCTGGATTTTGGATAGACATGATCAAGCGTAAGCTCTGATGCCGGAAATTTTTTTCCGCAATACTGGCAGGTATATTCGTCTCTCACAAAAATATTTTCCCTATTAAAAGGCAGTTCCTTGTATGGAACTGCCACATTATAATTTAGTCGTATGACTTTAGGAATATTTGTATTGTCTATATTAATATAGTCTTCTATACTCTGAATACTTTTGTCGCATTGGGCTTTGCCTTTCATCAATAAAACCAGAGCACGCTTCCAACTGCAAATTCGAAGCGGTTCGTTTTCTGAATTCAACAAAAGCACCCGACTCATATATCCATCTTTCTTGTTGTTACACTTGTAGTATATCATATTTTTAAATAAAAAATAAGTGTAAAATCATAATTTGTAAACAAATATTAAAACGAATTTTCTTTTCTGCTGCTTGTTTTTCAACACTTAAAGAATTAAAATTATATCTATGAAAAAAGTGATTGTATTATCCGGTTATGCATTGATTATACTGGGCGCTGCATCAATGCTTCTGCCGTTTATATGGATGGTATGTGTCTCGTTCATGTCTGATTCGCAAATTTTTGGCTCCGGTATTTCTTTTGTGCCTGATCCTTTCATATTGAACAACTATTCTGATGTTTTTACCCGTATGCCTGTTGCGAAATTTTTTGCCAACAGTCTTTTTGTCGCACTGGCAACAACGGTTTTTCAGGTTATTTTTTCTGCTATGGCAGGCTATACTTTTGCCAGAGCAAAATTCAAATGGATTGATATTTTATTTTTTGTTTTTCTTGTCAGCATGATGATCCCGCCTCAGGTAAACATTATTCCTCTGTTTTTTATAATGAGAGAACTCCACTGGGTAGACACGTACAATGCGTTGATTATTCCCGGAATTTTCGGAGGGCTTGGTGTTTTTATGATGAGACAGTGGTTTAAGGGGATGTCACAGGAAATCGAAGATGCTGCAAAAATTGACGGATGTAATACATTTGAACTTTTTTTCAAAATAGCATTTCCTCTTGCACTGCCTGCAATAGTTACATTGGGATTATTTACATTTGTGACAACGTGGAATAGTTTTATGTGGCCGTTAATTGTTACACACTCTGCTGCGACGACCACTCTGCCGGTTGCTCTGGCTCAGTTTAAGGGCAGTTTTAGAGAAACAATAATGTGGGGAGATTTGATGGCATGCTCTGTTATATTGTCTCTGCCGGCAATAGCTGTTTTCCTTATTGGAAAAAGATATTTCATAAACGATTTACTTTCCGGAGGGCTAAAAGAATAAATATTGATAAAAAAGAATCCTCCATGTGGGCAATTATCATTTTTTATAAATCGAATTAAGATATAAATCCAAACAGGAATTGTGACAAAAATAGTCAAGACAAAAAGGAACTAAGATTGGAATGCAAAAAGGCAAAATACTTATTGTTGATGATAGTCTGATGAATATTGAACTTTTGGAAGAAACTCTGGAAGTCTTTGAATATGAAATACTCTCATATTCAGATCCGCTGGAGGCGCTGCAAAAAACCGAGCACGACATTATTGATCTGGCTCTGGTCGATGTTGTTATGCCTCAGATGGACGGTTTTTCCTTTACTGAAAAATTTTTAAAAAATCATCCGAACACTCCGGTTGTATATGTCAGTGCATACGGAGAAAATGAAAAGAAAATCAAAGGCTACAATCTGGGCTCCATTGTTTATATAGAAAAACCTTTTGATGTAAAAACAATCCGTGCTCAAATTCAAAGTATTTTGAAACTAAAATGCGTACAGGATGAACTTTTGGAAGAAAAACAAAAACTGGATGACATTTTTGAATTCACAAGCAACGAAATAATTTTGACCGACCTTGAATTTAATATAATCAGTCAAAACTATAGAATTTTGAACAAAAAAATTTATCACCAGAAAAATTTTCTTGAGTTTTTGAAAAAAAATATTGCGCAAGAGTACACGGAAGAAATTCAAAAATTTGTTGACTCTTCCAAAAATCATATGCAGTTTCGAATGATACTGGATGACAAAAAGCATTTAAAAGCAACATTCTCAAAAATAAAAACAAACAAGCTTCCTTCCGGCTATATTATTATCCTCGAAGACATGACAGAAGAAGTAGAAAAACAAAATATAATAAGCAATTTTATAGAAATGATTACTCATGATTTAAAAACACCGGTAAGAGCGGAAAAAAGAGCGCTAAAACTTCTTCACGAAGGCAGTTTCGGTGAATTAAACAATTCTCAAAAAGAAATTGTCCAGGAGCTTTTGAACTCTACACGCTTTATGCTGAGAATGACGGATAATGTTTTGACAAGATACAAAATTGACAGTGGAGACTGCAAAATGCACAAATCTCCCCACTCAATCAAAAAGACTCTTCAAGACAGTCTGGAAGAACTTCAATATATGTTTGAATCCAAAAACCAAATAGTAAAAATAAAATCTGATCTTTCGAAAGACGGCGAGGATATTTTTGACTATGACGAAACAGAGATACGAAGAGTTCTCACAAATGTAATTTCAAATGCATCTGAACATTCACCCAAAGATACGTCTATTTATATCTCTATGTCCAGAGATGACAACAGTATGGTTATTTCCGTAAGAGATTACGGTAAAGGCATACCTGAAAATGTTCTGAATGCACTTATGAAAGAGCAGGTATTTACAGCACAGAGATTTAAAAAAGTCGGATCGGGTCTCGGGCTTTATATAACAAAGAAAATTATTGATGCACACAACGGAAAAATTGACATCATAACAGACAAAGAAACGGGAACCGTATTCAAAATTTATCTTCCTTATACAAAAACCGGACAACCTGCATTTACGGTATAACTAATCCGCATTTATAAAAACGGGATTGTCATAATAAACATAATTTTTGATTACTGGAAATCTGGTCTGAAAAAAGGGTTTTAATCTCGGCTTAAAGAGATTATCCCGCAGATATTTTTCTCGCAAAAGCTCATATTCTTCCTGTGTAAAAATTTCTATATTGTCCATCTCTCACTCTCTTTTCTCACTGTTTATTTAATGACCGTTCGCTATAACAATTTCAATATGCTATATTTGTTGATAAAAATCCTTGCTCTTTTTTCGGGTTTTGGGGATACTTATAGAGGGTTTTACAATTTAAATTCGGGTGCCAAGAAATGTTAGAGATGAAAAAAAAGATGAAATTTGTTTTCATAGCTTCTGCTTTTGCGGTCTTGATTTTAATTGTCCTGATAAATGTATTCAATATGACAAGAGTCTCTGAAAAAGACTTTCAGACATACCGTCAGGGACTTGAATATCTAAACAAAAAAGATTTTGAAAATGCATACTACAATTTTTCGAATGTTTCGAAAAATTCGGCAATATACGAAATTGCTCTTTTACGTCAGGCATTGTGCGCAGATGAACTGAATGACTTTGACACTGCAATAAAAAAGTACAGACTTTTTATAGAAAAATATCCGGACTCTGTTTTTATACAAAAAGCCTACTACTCGCTTGCACAAAATTACTTTAGGGCAAAAGATTACAACAGAGCGGAAAAAACATTTAATGATATAAAACGCTATTACAAAGAAAGCGAATTCAAAACCGCTTCAAGCTATTATCTCGGTGTAATATACGAGAAAAAAGCATTGGAAAAAATTAAAGAGGAAAAAGAAAAATACAAAAAAGAACCTCAAGAAGTATTTGAACAGAAAATAAAAGAAAATAAAGAAATCAATGAACTGAGACAAAAAGCGAAAATCTATTTTGCGCAGTATCTTCAAACCGCACCGGGCGGAAGATTTGCTTTAAGCAGTGCGGATGAAATCTCCAAATTGGGTATCAGCCTGTCACAAAAGGATTTTTACCTTATAGGAAAAGCATATTTCAAAAACGGAAAATACAAACAGGCTTATGACAATTTCAATATGTCATATATGTCATCCTGCTGGTGCTATCTTGCTGAAATATACAAAAAGCAGGGGAATTATAAAAAATTCAGAGAAATTTTTGAACACAATTATCCGCTGTATTCAAAAAATATTGATGATGATGATTTGAAAATTTTTCTTGAAAGCTATGCTCTGTCATATCCTTATGGGGTAAAGTCAGGATGGTACAAACTGCTCGATATTGCACAAAGTTCAAATGCAAAAGGTCAGGATTTTATTCTTTACAGGCTGACCAAGCTGGAATCTTCACAGAAAAAAGCAGAAATTTATACAAAAATATACAAAGAATTTCCTCAGGGTAAATATGCATCTGATGCTCTGTCAAATCTTTTCTGGAATGCGTATACAGCAAAAGATTACAAAAAAGCATATACTCTCGGGCTTGAACATGTAAAAAGCTATCCGAACACAATAGCAGCACCGAAAGTTCTTTTCTGGACGGGAAAAATTGCAGAGATGCAGGGAAATTATACAGAGTCAAAATCTCTTTATCAAAAAGTGCTTTCAGAATATCCCGATGACTATTATGCATACAGGGCAAGCAAACACCTGAGCCAAAAATACAACAGAAACTGGAAAACAAAGCCGTCTCACAGGCTTCCGCAGAGAGCTAGAATAATAAAACTTCCGCTAAAACATTCCGGTATTTCACAAGATAGTATCTCCGTAATAGATGCCGTTTTGAAACTGAATGATTACAAACTAATCGGAGAAATAGACAAAGAAAACAAAGCAATTCAAAGCTGGCTGTATTACAAGGAGGGAGATATTTCAACAGCAGCATTGCTTGCCAGAGATGCGTTATCAGAGATGACACAAAAACCTGATTTTTCAGACAGCTTATATATGCTTGCATATCCGCTTGAATATCAGGAAATAATAAATGAAGTATCAAAACAATACAGACTTGACCCTTATCTTGTAACAGCGCTTATTCGGGAAGAAAGCTATTTTAACCCCAAAGCCGGAAGTTCTGCAGGCGCAGTGGGGCTTATGCAATTAATGCCGTCAACGGCTTCTTATATTGCAAACAGAAACGGTATCTCATACAGCGGACGTTCATCTCTTCTTGATCCGCAAAAAAATATACAGCTAGGCTGTGCATATCTTGACTATGTAAAAGAAAAACACTATGAAAATGATTTGCTGGCAGTTGCCTCATACAACGGCGGTCCGAATGCCGTAAACAGCTGGAAAAGCAGTTTAAATTACAAAAGTTTTGATGAGTTTATCGAAAACATCCCATATCCTGAAACGAGAGATTACATAAAAAAAGTGTACAGAAGCTACTGGGTTTATATAAATATTTACTAAAATACGCCGGTTGCATATATTTTTTGATAGAAAAAACGGATATAATACTTTTATGGAAAAACTGGTGCAGATTAAAAATCTAAATATGTATTATCCCGTGTCAAAAGGTTTTTTGGGTAATAACAAAAAATTTCTGCACGCACTTCACGGCATAAATCTTGATATATGCAAAGGAGAAATTCTTGGTCTTGTGGGTGAATCGGGATGCGGAAAGTCAACTCTGGGCAAAGCAATTTTGAAACTGATACAACCCGAAGGGGAAGTGCTTTATGCGGGGAGGGATATTCTCAAGTTTGATGAAAAAGAGTTGAAAGAATTTCGAAAAAATGCACAAATGATTTTTCAAAATCCGTATTCAAGTCTTGATCCGAGGATGACAGTTTATTCCATTCTTCGGGAACCGCTTGTTGTTCACGGTATCAGAGATAAAAAAGAAATAAATTCAAGAATTAGAGAAATTACAAACCTTGTCGGACTAAATGATGATGATTTAAAAAGATATCCCCATGAATTTTCCGGAGGACAGCGACAAAGGATAGCAATAGCCAGAGCTCTGATATTAAAGCCCGAATTTCTTGTTGCGGACGAGCCTGTATCTGCCTTGGATGTAAGTATTCAAGCGCAGATTATAACACTTTTAAAGAATCTGAAAGAAAAACTGAATTTGACAATTCTGTTTGTATCTCATGATCTCGGGGTTGTCAGATATCTTTCTGACAGAATAGCCGTGATGTATCTTGGGGATATTGTTGAAATGTCAGATGCAAACAGTCTTTTTGAAAACCCGAAGCATCCATATACTCAGGCGCTCATTTCTGCGGTTCCGTCAATTCATGAAAAAGAACAAAATGAATTAAAACTATACGGTGATCTGCCTTCACCTATGAACCTGCCAAAGGCATGCAAATTTCATACGAGATGTCCGTATGTTATGGATATTTGTTCACAAAAAGAACCCGATATTACAAGAATATCGGATTCTCATTGTGTAAAATGCTTTTTATACAATCAAACTACTTTGCATATTTGAGAAATTTTTGCTGTTTTGTATACATCATTTCTTCTTTGATTTTAAGATTTCCGTTTGAATCAGGTCCGATTACAAAATGAGCCGGTATTTTGTAGTCGCTTGTTGAGGGCTGTCGAAGACATGTGATTTTGTAATCATTTCCCTGTTTTGTAATTTTTCTCTGTGTATAGAAATTCTTATACTTATTGATTTTTGCAAGATTTGCACCAATTCTCATCTGATTGAAATACTGTTTTGTATTAGCCGTTACAGAAGCTGTTGTTCCGTCCGGTTTCATAACCACACGTATAATCTTTGCATCCGGTGTATAAAAATCAGTTATTGTTTCACTGTAAGAATTTGCTGCATCAACATATTTGTTGAAAAAGGCCAAAACCTGCTCCGGTGTAGTAGTAGCATGTGCACAAAGCATTACACCTGATATTATAAACGTAAGCAAAAATGCTGTAAATTTTTTCATCTGGATTTTCTCCTTCTCTCGTTTTTCTGTTTATTACCACATATTATACAACGAAAAAACAGGCAGTTTGTTCAAAAATATATCTATATTTTTTTTATTAAAAAGCAGTGTCAAATGGCACCGCTTTTTTGATATTTAACGCAAACTGTTTGCATAATAACGACTTGAAGAATATATACTTTCTGGACCAAATTTGGTTTGTTTGCCTATATCCGAAAGATATTGTTTTGCTTCTCTATAATTGTCAATTACCGTTTGCGGAGATTTTTCTCCCTTTTTATAAATCTCAACTCTGCAGGGGTCGTAATTTTCGGTAAATTCTTTTAGAACAACTTTTGAACCGTCTTTCATTGAAAGAACTTCTTCTTGGGGCATAAAACCTCTATACGGTAAAATTTTGGAAGTTTTTATTTTTGATTCTTTTGGATATGTGATTATGTTTTGTACATACTCCTTATCCAATATTCCGTATTCATTAGGAACAAGTTTCAATTTTTGTTTAAAACCGTTGCTAAAATCCGTTATTTGTTCAATAAGCTGACCATTTTCGTTATATTTTACCGTTCTTTCAACATTGCTGCCTGCCTGTGTTTGTTCTGATATTTTTCCTGTTTCGGGATTGTATTTTGTTACTTTTTTAAATACTTTATCACTGAGGCGGTCAAAAGAATATTCTGTCTCAGAAATTAATTTGCCGTTTTTATCATATGTTTTTTCAAATATCGGATGTTTTCTGAATTTTGAATAAGAAATATTTGTATATGAACCGTCCGTGAAAGTTTTTCTGATCTCAGCATTATTTGAATCTTCTTTGAGAATTTCTGTTTTTTGCAATTGAGGTTTTTGTGGTTTTGTTTTTACAACATTAACATTTTTTTGTGAAACAGATTTTCCTTCCGCATTATATTTAATCAATTTGTCACCGTTGACATTTGTAAATGTTGTCATAGGTTTGCCCGTTGCTGCATCGTATGTTGTTTTTCTGTAATCGCCTTCAAGTGTTGTAACGGAAGTTTTGACATTTTTTCCTTCAGGTGTAACTTCCTTAACCATCACTGCGCCGTTTTTGTTAACTTTTCTGATTTCTTTATTTCCGTTTGGTAAAGTTTTTTCAAAAGATTTTACGGATTTTGCCTTTTTTAGTTCTTCTTTTGCTTTTAATACAACTTCGTCTTTTTGAGAAGTTAAATCAGCAATTTCTTGTACTGTTTTTCCTTTAACTTCAGCGAGTTCTTTTTGTACTCTGCCTACAGCCTCTTGACCTGCTCTTACTGCTTCAGCAACTGCTTCTTCTCCTTTTTTTAAAGCCTCTGAAACACCGTGTTGAATTGCATCAACAGCACTTTCTTTAGAGACACCGCCAAGCGCTTTATTTTTTAGTTCCGCAACGGACTTGTTAACAATTTTGGACATTGCATTTACATCAAAACTCATATTTACCACCTTTTCCTTGTACATATTTTTATGAAAACAGCATAAATAAAAAAGTTGCGCATTGTATTAAAATTTGTAAATAAAAAGGCAGGATATACCTGCCTTTTCGTATCTATTATAAGATTAAAATCTTACTGAGCAGACAAATTCATCATGCTGTATGCAGCACTCCAGGGATTTGTTGATTTTGCCATATTTTTCATTCTTTTTAGTTTATCTTTTTGCAGTTTTTCCTGCTCTTTTTTTGCCTTTGCCAGTTTTTTAGAGTCTGCGTTTCTAATTTTTAAATTTGCATAAATCAAGTTCAAAGCAGACTGATATGACTCAGTTTTGTAATTTTCCTTAACTTTTGCGGGATAATTGTAATTTGCATAATCATAAATGTTCATAATTCTTTCTTCACAAGAAAGATTTTCATCAAGAATACCGCCGTTTTGGGCAATGTCGGATTTGTAAACAACAGAAATCAAAGCAAGCGGATTGTATTTTGCTGTCATAAGAAGATCAACCGCCGTGATATCAGCCTCTTTTTCATTGTCCTTGTTAACTTTATTTGAAGAAATTACTTTCAACAGGCTGACTGTTGTAGAGCCTTTTTCTGTTGTTGTATTCGGGTTAAAAGAAGAAATTGCATTATTCAAAATTGATGATTTAGAATAATGTCCGTTTACAAGATGACCTATTTCATGTGCAACTACGGCAGCCAGTTCATTGTCATTTTCAACATATTTTAAATCCCCGCTGTAAATGTATACATACTGTGTTGTAGTTGTATTATTTTCGTTCATATATTCATTGTCCGTTACTTTAAATGTAACAGATGCAGGCATTTTATTGGCTTTTACAATATTCTGTCCGATTGTATTCAGATGACTTACGTTCTTTGAATCAAACCAATTTGTTGAAGTGTTGTAAGATGCTGCAAATGCAGAGTTGGCAATAAAAGCACAGGCAACACCCATCAACAAAAATCCTAAAATCTTTTTCATACACATATACTCCTTTTCTCTACTCTAAAATTATAAAACAATATTATTTTATATCAAAAAATTTGTGAACCTGTCCGATTAGCCTTACATTGTTGTATTTTTCCGTAAAAAGCCTGAAGACCTCCAAAATTTTGTCATGCGGAACAGAAATTTTGTTTCCTTCCATTTTGGGCTGCAAAATGAGAGGAATATCATATTTTTTTGCCAGTTCAACGCATTCATTTATCTCAAAATCCCTGATTTTTTCATCAAAAACTATCTTGGCAAAAACCTCTTTTCCCGCCTCTTTCACGGTCTTCAAAAAATCGGCGTGTGCAGCGGACAAATCTCCTATTTTTGCGCTTGAATCAAGTTTAAAATCCATAGAAACAATATCAAGATATTCAACAATACCATTCAATGCTCTTGTTAGTGTACCGTTAGTTTCAAGGTAGATTTTGATGTCGGAATTTTTTATTTTAGGAAGAAACTCTCTCAAAAACTCATACTGAAGCAGCGGTTCGCCGCCTGTAAGGCTTATGGAGTGTATATGTTCAATATCAAATGTTTTTACTTTGTCCAATAATTCCCCGGCAGTGTAATTTTGACCGTTATCAAACTCTGTATCGCAGTAATCACACAATAGATTGCAGCCGCAAAATCTTACAAATAATTGCCTATATCCGATATACGGACCCTCTCCCTGAATAGAATCAAAAATTTCATTTATTTTGGCAATGTATTTTTCAATCATTCAACAAATTCTCCCTTACATTGTGGGCAGACAAATTCTTGAGCTGCTCATATAGTTTTATTTCTTCATTTGACATTTCTTTGGGAATTTCAATTCTTACGGAAACTATCTGGTCTCCTTTTTTCTTGCTTTTTTCGTCATAAACGCCCTGCTCGGACAGTCTGAACTTTTGTCCTGATGTTGTATTGGGCGGGATTTTCATAGAAACATTTCCGCAAAGTGTCGGAACCTCAATAGAGGCGCCCAAAACAGCTTCAAAAGGTGTGATAGGAACCTCACAAAGCACGTTTATACCCTCATATTTGAAAAAAGAACTCTCTTCAATTTCTATAAAAAGATACAAATCCCCGTCTTTTCCTCCATTGTATCCTTTGTTCCCTTCATTGGCAACACGGATTTTCGCTCCTTTTTTTATTCCCGCAGGAATTTTAACATTTAGCTTTTTATGAATTGATATCTCGCCGGAGCCCTTGCACAAAGGACATTTTGAACCGTTTATAAACCTTCTGCCTTCGCATTTCGGGCATCTTTCAGTATGCAGAACATTAACTGTCCTGTGAGTCCCTGTTATTGCTTCCGACATTTTTATGTTTACACTCAGGTTTATATCTCTGCCGTTTTCAGGTTTTGTTTTTTTTGTTTGTTTACTTTTTGGCTGAGATGAAGAATTGTTTGTAAAAAGCCCGTCCAGAATATTTTCAAATACCTGAGAAAAAGAACTTTTATCATTTGATTTGGATGAGAAATTTGAATTTTGTTCTTTGTTTGTATGTGTTTCTTTTTTTTCTTTTGTTGTTGTTGATGCATTCTGAGAGTATGCCTTTTTGGCGCTCTGTTCCTGTGTCTTTGACGTATATGAGGTTTCTTTTCTTGTGTTAAAGCCCTTCAAAATATCATACTGGCTGCGTTTATGAGAGTCTATCAAAACCTCATATGCTTCAGTAATCTCTTTAAACCTTACTATACTTTCCTGCGAGTTATCATTTACATCAGGATGCCAGATTCTTGCCTGTTTTCGATATGCTGCTTTGATTTTTGCAGTATCACTGTCAGGCGAAACTCCCAGTATTTTATATAAGTCTTTTTGATAATAATCGTTCACGGAAAGAATTGCTCTTTTGTTATTTATCTACAAATTTATTTTAATTATGTTTTGATAAAAATCAATTTGTATACATTTACTCGTAGTCAGATTCAATCATCTTTTGAGCAATAAGATCAGGAATTTTCTCAAGCTCTTCGTAATCTATATCTGCTCTTAATGAAATTCTAACTCTTGATGAACCCGGAGCAACCGTCGGATGGCGGATAGGCAGAAGGTAATATCCGTTGTCTATCAAAAATTTTGAGCAATCGACAGCTCTTTTATTAGAGCCGAGAACTACAGGTATAATATGGCTTTCGCCCAATGGTTCAAGCCCTTTTGACTGCAAAGCTTCTCTCAATCTTTGTGCGTTTAAAAGAAGCTGTCTTCTCTGTTCTTTCAGGTTTGGCAAAATTTCTGTAATTACGCAGTATGTAAATGCCATATTTATTTCTGGCAGCGCCGTTGAAAAAATCAAAGGTCTGCATTTGTTTATTAAATAGTTGATTAACACATCATTACCCGCACAAAATGCACCTATTGACCCTATTGCCTTGCCAAACGTAGCAACAATCAAGTCTATGTCTTTTATACAGCCTTGAACTTCCGCAATACCAAGCCCCTTTTCTCCATATACGCCATAGGCATGAGCTTCATCCACGATAAGAAGAGCATTGTATTTTCGTTTCAGTTCAACAAGTTTGTTTAAATCAGCAATATCTCCGTCCATGCTGAACAAAGACTCGCTGACAATAACTGCATTTTCATACTCATCCCTGTTTTTTTCCAGAAGTTCTTCAAGATGTTCATAATCAAGGTGTTTGTATCTGAACATTTTGGCATCAGAAAGTTTTATTCCGTCCAGTATACTGGCATGGTTGAGCTTGTCGCAAAATACTGCATCTTTTTTTGAAAGCAGTGCCGATAAAATACCGGTATTTGCATGGTATCCGCTGTTGAAAATCAAGGCTTTTTCTTTTGAAAACATTGCAGCCAAAAGGCATTCCAGCTTTGCAAAAACATAGGAGCTTCCGGTAAGAAGTCTTGAAGAAGAAGAACCCATTGAAAAATCAGCAATCTGTATGAACCTGTCCAGCACCTCTTTATTTTCCGCTATACCTAGATAATCGTTTGAAGAAAGATTAAGGTACCTTTTGTTTTCAACAAAAATATACTGACCGAGTTTTTTGAATGAATTTAGTTTACGATTAGAACAAGTCTGATGCAGACTTTCCAGCTCTCTTTTATATCTTTCATACAAATTTTTCATTGTGCTTCAAGACTCCGACTAAAATTATATAAATGACAATGCCAGCAAAAGACTGATTATCAATGTCAATATCTGAATATTAGTATAAAAATGAACTTTTTCATATGATGCAAAATGACCGATAATAAAAGGCAAAAACAAAAATATAGGAAATATTGCAGAATACACTGCATTTCCAGCAAAAAGATTGCTGACTGAAAACCAGAGAATTGATACAAAATACCAGACAAACAAAATGCATATCGCAACAGAGAAATAAGCAAAAAATTTCACTGCATCCTCGGCTTTGTACAAAACGAGTTTTCCCAAAAGAAATCCAAAAATCAACAAAACATTAGATAATATAATCGAAATTAACGATACAGGGAGTGTTTGTGCAATTTTAACTATTTGAGAAAAATCAACCGCCACTACACACCAACACTTTCTTCAAACATATCATCAAAGTTTTTCAGCCCTGTTTCTTTCGGACCATAAGCAGAAAGGCTGTTTAAAAATTCTATTGATTTTTCAAACACAAAGTCTCTCTCATTGTCCATAACAACGAGATGATAGCTGTTTTCGAGCCTTATATACTTTCTTATGCTTGAACCGATATTTTTGTAAACAAACTCTGCACTTTTCGGACTTGTCAAATCATCCTCTTTTGCATGCATCAAAAGAATTGGTGCTTTGACTTTAAAAATATTTTTTTGTGTCCATTTGGAAAATTTTAAAAGTTCATATATACAAGACATTGGATAATTGTCCAGCGCCTCTGTATTTCTTTTTTGAAGCGCCGCAATTTTTTTACGAAGCGTTTCGTTCTTGAGCCCGTAAGGTTCTCTTTCCGGAAAAGAGTAGTAATAACGCAAAATAGTATGAACACCTATCGGCATAAAGAAGTTGTACCACGGGATAGTCCATCCGTCCAGAAAAAGGGTTGTGGAAAGAGAAACAATCCCCCTGACTTCTCTGTATTCTGCCGCAATAGCAAGCGCCAATACCGCTCCCATGCAAAGACCGCCCAAATATACTTCTTCATATTTTTGGGTAAGTTCTCTGTAGTGAAAAGTGGAGTCAGAATACCAATCTTCCCACCTGACAGTTTTTATGTTTATGGGACTTGTTCCGTGACCCGGAAGACAATAGCAAAAAACATCAAAATCCGCATCAAACAGAGCTTTACCCATTTTTTTCATTTCAAAAGGGCTGCCCGTCATTCCGTGGAATAACAGGACAGCTCTGTTGCATTTCTTTTCATGGATAAACTCAAAATCTAAACTTTGTCCCAAGAGTCTTTACCTTTGTATACTAAAATATTCTAAGCTTTTTCCATGTATCTTTCAAACAGCTGATCCATCAACTCAAGCGCCATATCAATTTCTTCATCAGTGATAAACAGCTGAGGAACAATTGTAATGATGTTTTTGTAATATCCGCCATTGTTGAGGATAAGTCCGCATTTTTTACCTTTGTACGACAAATCACCTTTGAGTCCAGCTTCAATAATTTCATCACAGAGTTCTCTTGCAGGTGTAAATCTGTCATTTTCAGTAACTTCAACGCTCAGAGCAAAGCCCAGACCGTTGACCGTACCGATATTTTTATATTTTTTCTCAAGTTGTTTTAAACCTTCAAGGAATTTTGCACCCTTTCTCGGTATTTCTCTTTCAAGTTCTTCACGTTTTTCCTCAAATATGCACATTACTTCATATCCGGCACGTGTTCCTATCGGATTTGCCGCATATGTTGAATGTGTCCTGCCGGCAGGGAATACTTTCGGATTAATAAGCTCTTCTTTTGCCCACATACCGGCAAGCGGGTTCATTCCGTTTGTGATAGATTTTGCAAATGTCATTGCATCAGGTTTTGCACCAAAGTTTTCCATTGCCCACAGTTTGCCTGTTCTAAAGCAGCCCATCTGAACTTCATCAACCATAAACAGGATATTGTGTTCATCAAGAACCTTTTTCAGCTCTTTGAAATACCCTTTCGGAGGAATAATATATCCTCCTGTTCCCAAAATAGTTTCGGCAATAAATCCGCCAAATTCACAATCTTTTGTCTTAGGATCGTAAACACCGTTGTATTCACTTTCAAAGAGTTTTGCAAACTGTTTGACGCAATACATATTGCAGGATTCGCATTTTTTGTCATACGGACATCTGAAACAATAAGGAAACGGAACAAAATGAGCCGTATCAGAAATGTGTCCGAAGTGTTCTCTGTATCTGTAACTTGATGTAACAGCGGTTGTACCTATTGTTCTGCCATGATAACCGCCCATAAAAGCAAACATTCTCGGCTTTTTGGTATAGTTTCTGATGAGTTTCAGCATATCCTCATTAACCTGTGCTCCGCCGACATTGAACTGAACACGACCCTTGATACCGTATCTGTCAATATTTGCTTTAACAATCTTTTCAGCAAGCATTGCTTTGTAGTCATATATGAATCTTGAAGAAATCTGCGGCATTGTATGATATTGGTCTATTACCGCATCAAGTATTCTTTTGTTTTTATAACCGAGATTGCAGCTCGAATACCACATTTGAAGGTCGAGATACGGTGTATCATTTCCATCATACATATATGAGCCTTCACAGTCTCTGAAAATAGTCTGATCGTCATGATAGTGGACGGTATCGCCCCATGAACAGTATTCCTTATCCAATGCTTTAATTTCTTCATCAGACAATTTCAATTTTGTGTCGAGCATTTCTCTCTCCTTTTATTTGTATTTTTTTATAAATTCTTTTATTTCATCAAAAGAGTCAAAACCAATCAGGTTATCATTTCGGGTATTTTTACAATACTCCAACAAAGAACCCTTTGCAAACAAAAAATCAACCATGTCAGAGACACAAAAGTCCGACAAGCCGTCTCCTGCGTATAATACCCGATTTGTAACAATTGTGTTGCTTTTTCGGTTATGTTCAACCACGCTGCATTTGCAAACACCTGATTTACGTCTGCATTTGTCATTTGTGTTAGGAAAATACGTATAGAATGTTCCGTTTTTAAATTCAAGTTTGTTTGAAAAAATTTTTGCATCAGATATTCCGTATCTTTTGAGAATTTTTTTTATAAAATAATCAAAACCGTCAGAAACTATGTAAAAATCAATATTATTTTCTTTTAAATAATTGTAAAAAGCAGGGAAAGTCTCATCAATTTCAATAGAGTCAATAAAATTATCCAGAATTTCTTCCGTCATTTCCGGAAACAACTTCATTTGTTCTTCAATACACTCTTTTGAGCCAATTTCACCATTAAGCCATTTGTCCTCAATCTCAAGCCATTTTTTATCGGCATAAACTCTCAAAAACTTATTCAGTGTATCTTCTTTTGTGATAGTTCCGTCAAAGTCGCTAAAGACAACCAAATTCTTCATCATTTTTCCCCTGTTAGAAAAATATACTACAAACACAAACCGATTGCACGATTGTGTAGTTGTGCCTGTCAGAAAAATTTTATCGGAAAATCAGTAGTGTTTAATCAAAATAACATCAGGGTTCTGCCCAGAACACTGTTTTTCGTCATCCTGAGGGTAAAACCCGAAGGATCTTCTGCATTTTAGATTCTTCGCTGCGCTGTCTTGGATTATTGGCGCTCACAAGGTTTTGTATTCCGTTTCGAATTTTTAGAATAAAAATTCTGCACTTCAACAACCTTGTTCACATGGAGCGTTCCTTTCAGTCAGCTCCG
>CALVEJ010000029.1 GCA_944326535.1 Candidatus Gastranaerophilales bacterium
CCCAACCTACTCTTTCTCTTTCTTATGATGACAACCATATTGTCATCCTGAACTTGTTTCAGGATCTTACCGGATAGATAAGAACTCAACAGATTGGTAAGATTCTGAACACTGCACTATATCTACGGCAAAGTACTCCGGAAGTTTTAGAATGACAGTTCACTTTTTCATTTGAATATGTATTGACATATTCAAGTTTGCGCCTTATAATTCAATTGATGAACAAAAATTGCAGAAACAATACAGATTGCAAGAAAAAAGAATGGGGAGGCAGACGGCTTAATGCCGGAAGAAAACGCACCTGCATAAAAAAAGTTCCGTTCAACAGGCGAATTAATGAAAATGTTTTGAACATACTAAAATCTTATGCAGCAGCATACAACCTGACAGAGACAGAAGCTCTCGAAAGTGCAATTTTGCTCCAATCAAATATAGATAAATTGAAAGGAAATAAAATTATGAAAATAGCTATTCCTACGGAAAACAACAAACTATGCTCACATTTCGGACATTGCGAGTCTTTTACTTTTGTAGATGTAAATCCTGAAACAAAAGAAATTTTAAATATAGAAAACAAAGTACCGGAAGAAGGAATAAGCTGCCAGAGCGCAAGCTGGATCTCAGAACAAGGCGCAAATATTGTTCTTGCAGGCGGCATGGGCGGTCGTCCTCTCGCTATTTTTAGCCAGAACGGAGTACAGGTTGTGGCAGGTTGTCCGGAACTGCCTGTTGAAGAACTTGTAAAAGAATATTTAAACTCTACTCTTTCAACCGGAGAAAACAGCTGCGGCGGTGAGCACAGTCATTGCGGCGGACACCACCATGAACATCATCACTGCCATCACAACGGGTAATTTATATCCAAAATTTTACCCAGATTTTCGTTTTTTGCTGAATTAATCAATTCGTATGAAAAAACGGAATCAAACTCTTTTTCTATCACCTTGGGTATGTCTTTTGCTTTTGCAATTTTCAGATATACACTTGGATTGTTAAGATCATGAAATTTTAATTTGCTGTAGAATGTTTTGTTATTTCTTTTGCCTTTCGGGCATTTTGAATCCATGACAAGACCTATTGCTTTTTTATCTTTTTTTGCCTGTTCGAAAATATTCTTGAACAGTACTTTTCCTGCACATTTTACATTTTCTCCGGCTTTTAGGGGCCATGTTGCTACATAAGAAAGATAAGACACCTCTTCATTGTAATAAGGAATAGCGGATATAATTCCGCAAGGCTTGCTTTTGTATGTGCTCAAATAAACATCCTCATCTCTGTTTATTCCTTCTGCTGCCTCTTTTATGATATGTTTCCACTCATTACGCTGCTGAGGGTCTTTTACCTCCGGAGCCAATTTTTCAAGTTTTATATTTTTCAACATTTTTTTCAAAAACGGCAAATCCGTTTTATCAAGCCTGTATACCACTATATCACCGTATTCCGGCAGTGTTTTTAAAGCGGCTTTTGCATACGGTATACCTTTGAAACTATAGTGATATGGCTGTCCGTTGTTTGTACAATTTATTTTCATACTCTTATATAAAACAATGAATATAAAAAATTGCTACGTTGAATTACAAAGATTAAGGTTAAATTCCTGTTTTTTGCTATAATTATGATTAAAAACATCAGGCAGGATAAATAAATGGACGAAAAAAAATACGAAGAACAGCTCAAGTACGCAATGGATCTTTTTAGACTGAGAGATTTTGAAAAGGCTGCAGGCATTTTTCAAGAGCTGCTTGAACAGGATGACAAAAATCCTCACCTTTACAACAACATCGGGCTTTGTTATGCGCATCAGGGACAAAATGAGAAAGCTGAAGAATATTACAAAAAAGCGCTTCTCTTTGATGACAAACTTGCCGAAACATACATAAACATTGCGGACCTTTATTACAAAGAAAACCGTCTGTGGGATGCTATAGACTTGCTTCAGGGCGCAACGGCGCTGCTTCCGGACAATGCCGCATTGAGACATTACCTTGGAAGAATATACATTGAAGACAAAAGATATGATGATGCAATAGATGCGCTTGATTCGGTATTGGAGCTTGCACCCAAAAACTATGATGCAAACTGGGACCTCGGAATGGTATATTTTGAGCTGGGGGACTACAACAGTGCAATTGCAAATTTTGAAGAAGTTCTGAAATATATAGAAGACAATGAGCTGATATATTACCAGACAGCTCTTGCATATGAAGCAAATGATGAAATTGACAAAGCGATTTCAAATCTGCTCAAAAGTATTGCGGTAAATGAAAAATTCCCTCTCGGATACAAACGGCTCGGAATGCTGTTTCTTGCAAGGGGAGATAAAAAAGATGCAAAAGAGTATTATCAGGAATATCTGAATTTTGATATTCCTCAGGAAGAAAAAGACAAAATTTCAAAAATACTGGAAAGACTGGACTAAAATGACTCAAACAACAAATACGGAAATTATCCAATATCAAACATCCGGTGTCTGCTGTGCAATGATGCAGGTAAAGATAAATGATGGTATAATAGAAGATGCAGAGTTTCTGGGCGGATGCAACGGAAATCTTCAGGGAATTAAAAGCCTGATAAAAGGTATGAAGATAGAAGATGTAATCGACAGACTCAAAGGCATCAAATGCGGTTCAAAACAGACAAGCTGTCCTGATCAGCTTGCAAAGTGTCTTTGTGAATACAGAGACAAAAAAATGGGCACACTCACAAAAAGCTAAGAGCAACCTATGTCTGACAAAAATCTTTTGTGTATAGTTCTTACTTTTGGTCTGGCGTTTTTTACGATAGGCAATGCTTTTCGTGCCGGAAATTTTGTTCTGGGCTGGGAAACGTTGTTTATATGGCTCATTGTTTATTCAATAATGCCGCTTGCTATGATAATTGACAAAAAACTTATTTATGAAAAAGCTCCGGTAGATTTGAATGTACTTCTGTTTAAAACGGTACAAAACGGTTATTTATTCATTAGTTTTTGTATTTCGCTTCTTTTATCCGTATTATTCTCGGATTTTGTGGACTTTAGCGGACATTTCTTTAAAGATTCGGAAATAATAGATATTCCGGTAATCTCACTGCTGGTTGCATTTAGTTCGCTTTTCAGCCTTGTTTTCTATGCTCTTGTCTCAAAAAGAAGAATAGAACGGTTGAAATTATACGGTATAAAGACAGATGCAAATGTAGAAGATATAAAAACAATTAACGACAACTTTTATGTAAAAGCATATGCAATAAATCCGCTTACCGGAGAAAAAATAAAGCTTGTAAGCATTGCATATTCAAAAACAAAAGAAGAAATTCCCCAAAAACTTCCGGTTTATTTTGACAAAAAAAATCCTCTGGAATATTTCTTTGACAGCTGCTGTATAAAAAATTAAACAGGCAGGACTACCGTAAAAGTTGTTTTTGTATCTTTTTGCGACTCTATATCTATTTTTCCGCTGTGAGCTTTTATTATTTTGTCCGAAAGATAAAGTCCCAGACCTGTTCCTACTTTTCTGAATTTTTTTGCCGTTGTGTAATATTTATCAAAAATGTGTTCTATTTCTTCCGGTTTAATACTTTTTCCGTAATTTGTTATGTTTATGTATACATAGTTTTCATCATTAGATAGTGATATATCAATATTTGAACCCGGCTCGCTGAATGATATTGCATTAAGAATTAAATTTTTTAAAACACGTTTGATATAAAATTTGTCTATACCTGCATCTTTTTCAGAACTAAAATCAAAATTGATATTTATATCATCCGAGTCTGAGATAGGCTTCATTTCAATGATTGTTTCTTCAATCAGGTCTTTTACACAAACAGGTTCTTTTGAAAGCACTATTTCGGTCTCATTCAATTTGTATGTTTCCAGTATAATTTCAACCAGTTCAACAAGTTCCTGATTTGAATTCTTAAGGAGAACAACAGCTTCTTTTTGTTTTTCGTTTAAATCGCCAAATTTGTTATCAAGAAGAAACGCCAGCAGATTTTTCTCTGCCATAATCGGAACTTTCAGGTCGTGTGTCAGCGTTGCGACAAAATCCTCTTTTAACTGTTCAACCTCTTTCAGCGCCTCAATTTTCTTGTTGAGATCCGCCTGATATTCCTTAATCATATCTTCTCTGTCAGAAATAGCATCTATCATGGAATTTATACTCTGACCAAAATTCGGAAGCACCTTCATCGCATCATCATTCACTCTTTCAAACAGATTGCCGTATCTTACGGAATTTACTGTTTTGAGTATATTGCGAAGAACATTTTTGTGGTTTCGAAAAGTATTTTTCAGTTTTTTGTATCGTACACCGAGAACAACAAACGAAAACAGAAGTATACAAATAAAAATTATCAATGATAAAAACAAAAAATTCACGCCAAAAACACCCGTTTAGTATCCGTAATGTTCATGTTTTACCAGATATTCCCTGACGTGATTTAAAGCGCCCTGAACTATACGTGTAATACGGGACGAAGAAAGACCGACCTGTTCGGCAATTTCTTTGACCTGCATGTTTCTGTAAAATCTGTATTCCACGACCAGCCTGTCTTTTTGCGGCAAAGTAGCAATAGCTTCTCTTATTGCTTTGCCAAGTTCTGAAATTTCAGCTTTTTCGTCCGGCAGTGCATGAGGGTCTTTTATAAAGTCAAAAGGCGAATCATTGTCTGAAGAGGCAGAAGCAATAGAATCTATAGACAAAATAGTTTCATAAATTGCTTCTCTGACTTTACCCGGCGAAACATCAAGACCATCCTGGGATGACTCGTCAGAATCATCACTCTTGTTGTGTTTAAGGGTATACCATTTGTATCTGTTTCGCAGCTCATTTCTGATTGCCCATCTGACAGCCGTACCTATATAAGAACTGTTGTATTTTTCAAGCTGTTCTTCGGTTTTGCCTTTTATCATGGACTGCACGGCAATTATTCCGATAGAAACAAGTTCTTCGTAATCTACCATGTGTGAAGGAATACGTCTGTGTTCAACCTTTGCTACCTTTTCAACGATTGAAATATATTCTTTAATTTTATTTTGAGAAGCGTTATTAACCATCATTGTTATTTATCTGTACTCTTAGTTTCTATATTACTAGGTTTTTGAGTTTTTCGCAAATTATATACAAATAATAAGATTTCTGCTACAGCCTTGTACAAATCCGGAGGAATTTCGTGATTGAGTTCGACCAGTCTGAATACAGCCCTTGCGACGGGAGGATTTTCGATAACCGGAATCCCGTGTTCTCTTGCAATTTCAATAATCTTCTTGGCAAACAGCTCTGTACCTTTTGCCAAAAGTCTGGGAGCTTCCATTTCTTCCTGGTCATATTTTAGCGCACATGCAATATGGGCAGGGTTTGTAACAACAAAATCCGCATCGGGAACAGCATCCATCATGCCCTGCTGCATCATCTGCTGGCGGCGCTGACGGAGTGCCGCTTTAACATTAGGGTCGCCTTCGGTGTTTTTGTATTCATCCTTAACTTCCTTGAATGACATTTTTTGATCCTGAAGGAATTTCCACCTTGTCATTCCGTAATCGGCAGCAGAAATTATCAAAAACGCTATACTTGCCTTGATAACAAAGTCCATAATCAATGCACCGAATTCCTGCATAACGGCAAAGTTGTTGTCCATTGCAGCAAGTCCGAGGATTACCTCAAAATGCGAACTGTATACAGACCAGCCGACCCATCCGAGAACTATAACTTTCAATATGTTTTTGAAAAGCTCGAACAGGGTTTTTATGGACATTATATTTTTAAAATATTTTGTAGGATTAAGCTTATCAAGCTTTGGAGCAAGAGGCGTAGTTGTAAACAACGGACCGACCTGAATAAAATCCCCGATTATAGCAATAAACATTGCAAGGAAAAGTATGGGCGCAATAATCAAAATTGTCGGAACTAGAGTGATAAAAAGCAAATACGGCAGACCTATATTTTGAAGATGCTGGTTTGGAATCTGCTCATAGCAGAGTACAAAAAGCCTTGATATCTGGTCAAAAATAAAAGGTGCCAGTTTTGCGATAGCAAAAAACATGACAATCATGGCAATAGCAGTTGAAAAGTCTTTTGACTTTACAACCTGACCTTCTTTTCTAGCTTTTTCCAGTTTTTGGTGGGATGCCTCAAACTGCTTGTCTTCATCACCCATGGGGAGGGGTCCTTAATAATTATCTAACCATTATCAACGGCTACATTCTATCATGAAATAAAACACCATGAAAAATATTATCCTTATCTGTCTCTAATCCTGAGTCAGACTGCTTTTAGAAAAGCAGTCTGAACAGCAGAAATCTTTTATTCAATTTTTCAGAGAACTTACGCAGATTTTTCGATGTTTCATTAACATTATTAATTGTGTCGTTCAATTCATCTTTTTTGTCTGTTGTAAGGCTGTTTACTGTTTCAAGAGTACAAGACAAATCGTCAAGAGCCTTGTTAAACTTGAGAACCGTAGTATTGACCTGTGCCTTGAGAACCGGATCTTTTGTCATACCGTTTACATATTGGGAAATCTCAGCAATATTTTTGCTTGCAACCTGAAGGTTGTCGAGTGTTTCTTTTGTTTTTGGATTTTCAAGAACAGTATTGAGATTTTGAGACAGTCTGTCAATTGATTTTGTTGTGGACATCAATGTCTCTTTAAACTCTTTATCACCGATAATCTCATTTATATTGTCGGTCAGAACAATAACCTTGGCAGAAACTTTGTCAGTTGTTTCCATAAGTGTCTGCAAATCTTTTCTTGAAGAGTCAATTAACAACTGCGTTTTATCCAGAGTATCATTAGCTTTTATCGTAAGCAAATCAACATTGGAAATAATGCTCTTCAAATCAGAAATAACATCATCCGACAAAAATGCTGAAAGTTTTTCGTTTGTTTCAGCAAGCGACATAGCCGCACGGTATTGCAGATCCATAAAGTCCGAAAGCCTTAATGGTTCAATAACAGTAAATTTTGAACTTGACTGAGGATATGCAATCTCCATTTTTGTTGCCGGCTTTATAAAAAGATAGTGTTTTGAATCTTTGAGTTTGATTTTTCCTATCAGCCTGTCCGGCAGCTGCAGCCCCGGAAGAGTAACAATATAATTAATTTTGTATGCCGAAGGTGTTTTAACTTCTTCCTGAATATTTATAGGAAGAGTTTTTGTTTCAATAATTTCAATTTTCTTTACTTTACCCACTTCACTGAGTTTGTCGCTCAGTATCATTTGCACGTTGTCTCCGGCATGCAGAACCATTGAGTTTCTGTTTATCGGAAGATACAATGTTCGCAATTTCGGCGGGGTAATTTCAAGAAATTGTTCACCGATAATACCGGATTGTTGAATTGATATAGTTGATGCATTCGGGATGTTGACATTCGGTTCTGTGATAACAAATTTTACCCTTACATATGGATCATCCTGATTTGACAACACCGGTTGTATTTCTTCAACCTGACCAATTCGAAGCCCCATCAGCTGTACTGCCGAACCCGGTCTCATTCCGTTTACATCTTTAAAATCAACAAACAGCCTTTCTCCTGCGGACAGAGCTCTGCCTTTTATCCAAAGTATACTGAATATTAATATCAAAAGGGCTGTTAATGTAAGCAATCCTACCTTAAATGATGATGAAAATCGCATTATTTCTTCCAATTCTTTCTTTTGTTAATCTAAATGGGGTATTTAGTTTTCAGGGTCTTCAGAACCGGCTACCTTCATAGGTCCGTTTATACAAGCGGTAATAAACTGTTTTGTGTATTCATTTCCGCCTGATATCATATCCTGAGGAGTACCCGAGTATACGATTTTTGTATTATATAACATTATTACCTTATCAGCACACCTTTGAATGGTGGATAATTGGTGAGTGACAATAATCGAACTTGCATGAAGTTCATCTTTCAATCGTACAATGTAATCTTCAATCATAGTCGATGACACAGGATCCAGACCCGCAGTAGGCTCGTCATAAAGAATTGTATTCGGATCCGTAACAATTGCACG
Organism: Candidatus Gastranaerophilales bacterium; assembly: GCA_944326535.1. Taxonomy (GTDB): domain Bacteria; phylum Cyanobacteriota; class Vampirovibrionia; order Gastranaerophilales; family Gastranaerophilaceae; genus Limenecus. Next base: position 7,979 of record CALVEJ010000029.1, read on the forward strand.
GGCAAAACTTACACGTTTTTGCATGCCGCCTGAGAGCTCATGCGGCATTTTTTCTTCAATTCCTTCAAGCCCGACAAGTTTCAATTTTTGTGCAACAATCTCTTTCAGCTGTTCTTTTGTGTATTTGTTTTTGAATTCCTTTCTTTCTGTCAGGGCAAAAGCAATATTGTCCTCAACATTCAATGAATCAAATAATGCAGAGTACTGAAAAACCATAGCTATATCGCCGGGAGAAACTATTATCTCTCCGCTGTCCGGTTTTGTCAGCCCGCAAATGAGTTTCAATATTGTACTCTTTCCGGCACCGCTCAACCCCACAACAGCCAATATTTCACCGTCTTCAACCCTGAAAGAAATATCATCGAGAACAGTTCTTCCCTTAAAAGATTTTGTCAGATTTTTTACTTCTATGCTCATTTTGTATTTGCCTTTTTTATTTTGCTTTATAGCATTCTTATTTTACCGGTTACGGTTATCTTCAGAAGAAGAATATGGTTGCAAAAATATAGTCAATTATGCATATCGCAACAAATGACCATACCACTGCTTTTGTTGTAGAAATACCGACACCTTTGGCTCCGCCGTATGCGAGGTATCCGCACGTACTGCTGATTATCGCAATAGCAGCACCGAAACATGCTGCTTTTGCAAGTGCCACCGAAATGTCTTTTATATAAAGCCCCTGCCACAGGGAGCTGATATAATTCAATCTGCTGACATGTGCACTCAAAAATGCCGCAACACCTCCGCAAAGCAGTCCGAATGCAGAAGCAATTATTACGACAAAAGGCATCATGATAAAGCCTGCAACGGTTCTCGGAACAAAAAGATAATCAACGGGATTTACTTTCAAAACTTTAAGCGCATCCACCTGTTCCGTTACCCTCATTGTAGCAATTTCAGATGCATATGCCGAACCTATCATTGATATTATTGCAAAACCCGACATAATAACACCCAGTTCTCTTGTCATAACAACAGCCATGAGCATTCCGACAAACTTTTCTCCGCCCTGTTTTACCATCTCGGGTGCAACCTGCATTGAGATAATAATAGAGCTCATTCCGACAATAGAAAGAGTAATAGGTAAAGAGTCTACAGCAAATCTGGAACACTGATCTATAACAAGTTTCCAGTTCATTTCTCTTTTAAACAAATCGGAAAATATGAGTTTCACAACCTGCAGAGTTCTTATACCCATTTCTCCTAATGTTTCAAAAAAGTCCTCTGCCTGTGCATGCAAGAGCTTTGCCAGATTGTATGTCGCACTTTGTTTTAGGATATCTAATGCTTTTGAATAGTTCATGAGTACTATTGTATCAGAGTTTTGAGGAAATGGAACTTTTTTCATATAGACAATTGAATTAAATAAACACCATATACTGTATTCGTCAATCTATAGGATAGTATAATTTCTAAAACTGTGAAAAAATGTATTTTTGTAAACATTACCCGATAGAATTAGTTCTCAGGGGTTATATTTTATCAATAATTGTGATATAACATATTTTAAGCTGGGGCGGATTATATAAAAATAAACAGTCCGAACAGATTTTATATAAGAACAAGGTAAAGCGCAAAAGCGCAAAGAAAAAGGAGAAAGTATGACAGTTGGTCAATTCGTATTTATGTTACACTCCCACCTTCCTTATTACAGAAAAGCCGGTATGTGGCCTTTCGGGGAAGAAAACCTTTATGAATGTATGGCAGAAACATATGTTCCGCTGCTGAATGCTATTTCAGAGCTTTATGAAGACGAGGGTATAAAAGCAAAACTCACGGTCGGTATTACGCCTATTTTGGCAGAACAGCTCAACGACGAGCATTTAAAAGAAGGTTTTATAAAATATCTCGATACACGTATAGCTGCGGTTTCAAAAGATTTGGAAAGATATCCGGATCCTGAAGTCGCTCATTCTCAGCATTTGAAATACCTTGCAAAATACTACTTTGACTGGTTCAACCACATCAAAGACAGTTTTGTAAACAGATATCACAAAGATTTGATAAGTGCTTTCAAAAAATATCAGGATCTCGGTTGTATTGAAATCACTACATCAGGTGCAACTCACGGATTTTCCCCGCTGCTTGCTACTGATACAAACCTCAATGCACAGTTCAAAGTAGGTTCTGATACCACAAAAAGACTCTTCGGTAAAAAAGCAAAAGGATGCTGGCTGCCGGAATGCGCATACAGACAGGGCTATGAGTATATCGGAAAAGACGGTCAGAAAAAATGGAGACCGGCTATTGAAGTTACTCTCCAAAACAATGATATTGAATACTTCTTTACAGAATCCCATGTAATAGAAGGCGGAAATTCTATCGGAAACAGACGTGTAATCGGTGTATACGGAAACATCGAATACATTCCGCTTCCGGAAAGAGAACCCACAGGATATGATACATATTCTGCGTACTGGCTTCCTGATGCACAGGTTGCAGTAATGGGCAGAAACGACAGAGCAGGTTATCAGGTATGGTCCGCTGCTGACGGATATCCCGGTGACGGCTGTTACAGAGAATTCCACAAAAAAGATGACAAATCAGGTGCTCACTATTGGAGAATAACTTCTCCGACAACGGATCTCGGAGACAAAATGCTCTACGATCCGGTGCTTGCAATGTCTCAGGTTAACCTGAACTCTGATCACTACACAACAATGATCTATCACTTGTTAAACGACTACAAACTTTCTCACAACAAAGAAGGTCTTGTAATGGTTTCATTTGATACAGAGTTATTCGGTCACTGGTGGTTTGAAGGTGTTGAGTTTATCAAACAGGTAGTCAGAAAATTCAACAATTACCTTCCTCAGGTTGAAAGAATGACAGCGGGTGAATACCTCAAAGCTCATCCTCCGACCGAAGCAATTCAAATTCCGGAATCTTCCTGGGGACAGGGCGGTCATTTCTATGTATGGCAAAACCATCTCACGGAATGGATGTGGCCGATTATTCACGGATGTGAAAAACGTATTATTGATATTGTTTCAAAATACGAAAAAATTCCGGAAGACAAACTTTTGCACAGAGCATTAAACCAGCTGGCAAGAGAAAATCTGCTTTTGCAAAGTTCTGATTGGCCTTTCCTTATTACAACATGGCAGGCAAAAGACTATGCAACAGACAGGTTCAGAGAACATGTTGAAAGATTTGAGACCATTGCTGATATGATTGACTCAGGCAATATTGATGACGACAAACTCAAGGAAATTGAGTCTATTGATAACTGTTTCCCTGTAATAGATTACAGAGTTTATCTGCCGATTGAAGAAGGAAAAATTCCTCAGCAGGAAGAAAAATTGAAACCGTTATATCAATAAAAACATCACAAAAATAAGTAAAAACAGGACAGTTCATTTTGAATTGTCCTGTTTTTTGTTTCATAAAACAAATAAAATCAATATTTTTCTAATATCAAAATATCTTTGCAAAAGAGATGAAGTAATCACTTATTACATTAATAATGACGGGCATTATCCACAAAAGGATTGCAGCACCCAAAACAGGTTTGAACAGAAAGCTCAGCTGAAAGACATTTACCTGAGGCGCTGTTTTTGAAATTATACCGAGAATTAAGTCCTGTCCGAGTGTGGCAAGAAGAACCGGTGATGCTATCTGTAAACCGACATAAAGAACATTTGATGTCAGGGTAATAAGATACTCTTTGTTGATAATCTGATTCAGCGGTATGGATGTGGCATAGACCGGGAAAATTTCGAGACTCCTGTGCAGTGCATTTATCAGCCAGTATACACCGCCGACATGTATAAATATAATTACTGCAAGCAATCCGAAAAAGTTGCCGAGAATCGAAACCTGAGTCCCGACCGTAGGATCAAGAACCATTGCGGAAGAAAGACCCATCTGCATATTTATCATATCACCTGCTGCCGATATTGCCTGAACAATACAGTTTGCGATAAATCCTATCATCATTCCGCCCGCAAGGTTGAGTACAAGCCCCAAAATCAAAGATGCTCCGTGAGGAATCGGACCGGTATCTACAGTCATCATTAAAATTATTGTCAATATTATGGCAAAACACAGTTTCATGTAGCCTGCCATTTCTCTTCTGTTCAGTACCGGAGCAAATCTGACAAAGCCGAGAACTCTCGCAAAAATCAACAATCCTCCGCCAAGAGCATTGTTTATCTCAGGAAAATATTTTGGAAATGCATCAAGAACGGCATCTATCATTTGTTCTGCTCCGTCTGTTGAAGTTTGGTTCCTGTCTCTGCAGCTTTTGTTTCAGCCTTAACAGGCTCTGCTTTATCGAGTTTTATCAGCGTTGTGTTTTCTTCAGCCTTATTGTCTACAAGAAATTTCAAAGTGATTACACTGTTTTTTTGTTTAAAAGAAACATAGGCAATGCCTTCTTTTAATGTAGTGACAAGAAGCGATGAGTCTGACATATCTATCCCTGTTACGGAATCGGCATTAAGTACTTCATTGTTTGTGTTTTTCAAGTTGAGCGGGCGGCTTTTTAAAGGAATGATATAAGCCGAATCGGTTTTTACATTAAAAACATCCCCGTTTTCCACAGCACATGCCTGCAGCGGAACAAAGATAAATGCAAATATTATAAAAATCAATTTTTTCATATGTTATATTACCTGCTCATTATTGCGTTGCGTTCAATCAAATTGGGTGAAGGATTGGGCATTCTGTCGGACGGATAATGTTTTATCTTAGAGTTGTAATCTATGAAAGGAATTTTTCCGGGATTTCTCATAATATCTCCGATTTCCTGCTTGTCAAATCTTCCGCCGTTGTTTTTGAACTCTTCATTGAACGGTTTTGTATATTTGTGATAACTGGATGACAGAACATAACTTTCCGACGCCGGAATTTGATTAAACGCCATAGCATAACCTTCCAGCAAAAGGTTTGTCAAAAGTTTGACATATCCGACACCCATTATCATCAGAACAAGGAATACGGCAAGGATTTTTGGTGCAGCTGCAATAGTTTGTTCCTGAACCTGTGTGACAGCCTGCAATATACCAACGACAAGACCAACACCGGCAGCAACAAGTACGCATGGCATTGATATCATCAACATTACCATCAGTCCTTTACCCATATATTCAAGCAGTACTTCCATTTTGTTCCTCTGTTATTTATTTTACCTAATTGAAACTTGTAACAAGACCGTGAACTATCATGCTCCAGCCGTCAACAGCAATAAAGATAAGCAGCTTAAACGGCAGTGAAATGATTGTCGGAGAAAGCATAAACATACCGAGTGCAAGAAGAACATTGGCAACAATCAGGTCAAGGACAATAAACGGTACATATATTACAAAACCTATTTCAAATGCCGTTTTGAGTTCGCTTACGATATATGCCGGAGCAACCTGCCATAGAGTGATGTCTTCAGGAGATTTTGGTTTTGGTGCACCTGAAAGCTGGATAAAAAATGTCATATCCTGTTGCCGGGTCTGTTTCATCATAAACTCTTTGAGCGGTTTTGAGCCTTCTGTCATTGCCGCTACTATATCTCCGTTTTTTTGATAAGGTACAGAACCCATCTCCCACATTTTTGAGAAAACCGGACTCATGGTATAAATAGTCAAAATCATGGACAATCCGACAAGCACGATTCCCGGAGGAACCTGCTGTGTACCCAGCGCCTGTTTCAGCATTGAAAATACAATTGTATATCTCAAAAAGCTTGTCATGCATGTAAAGATAAACGGCAGTAACGAAAATATCGTCATTACCATAAGCATTTGTAAAACAGGATTTAGATCTCTTAATACGCTATCCATTTTGTTTTATCTTCCTTATTTATTTTGCTTTCTGCGTTGCTTCTTCTTTCAATACAGGTTCTGAAAGTTTGCGAAGCATTTCTTTCATTACCGGTTGTTTTGGCTGTTTTTTTATTGCCGTCATTACTTCCGAATAGTCAACGGTTTTTTGTAATTCTTCTTTTTTTGATTGCAGGTTATTTATATTTTCAACCGGTATAATCACTTGCGGCTGAGGCTTTGAATTTTCAACCGGTTTTGATGATATTGGTTTTTCATCAAGTTTGGCAAGAAAAGAGGTTCTTTCCGCATCAGCAGCAATCAAAAACTTTTCTTCGCCGGCTTTTATTACATACAGAGTTTTTCTCTGCGAAAGATTCAAGGCATTTTCTACGGTCAGCTTCTCACTGTTGTTTGTGCATCTGCCGCCGAGCATTGTTTTTTTATAAACCATAAGACATACAAAAAGCAGTCCTACCATTGCCATTGAATAAACTAAAAAATTTACAAGATATACGCCCATTTTTTGCCTCTTAACTATATATCTTCTTCATCTACATCAAAGTCGCTGTAATCAAAATCTTCTTCATTCAGTTCATCACCATGCTGAGCCGGAGGTTCCTGGATTTCTTGAGGCTGCTGCTCTTCAGAATAGCTTTCTTCCTGAGAGGGTGTTTCCTCAATTTGTCTTTCATGCTGTGCTTCTTCAACATTTTGTGATGCGAGATTTTTTTCTTCAGTAAAGATATGATTAATTTTGACCCCGTATCTATCATTTATAATGACCAATTCGCCGGAGGCAACAATTTTGTCTTCAACTTTCAAATCAATTTTGTTGTCATATACAGAACCAATGTCTACAACGAGACCTTCGGAAATCTGTTTCAATTCACCGAGAGTAAGTTTTACTTTCTCAAATTCAGCGCCTATTTCAACCTGAATTGTATCCCACATATTATAATTATTGCTGCTCATATATTTTTCTCCTCCGGAGCCTGCTCCGCTTTCTTCAATATCGTAATCAATCATTATTCCGGGATTTGGTGTAACTCTCATCTGTATAGTATGCCCGTCATACTTCAATATCATTCTGGAAGCTTTGCTGTGTTCCAAAAGTACAATGTCATCTTTTTCAAGATTTTTTAGGTCATTCAGCCTGATTTTTGTACTGCCGACAGAAAGATTCACCGGCGCAGTTGTGTCGAGGAAATTGTCTATAGTGAATCGTTCTTCTCCAAGAGAAAGTTTTTCGGGGTTTATTGCAACTACGGGAATTTTCAGTACAAGTTTTCCGAGCGAATAACCGCAGCTTTCAACAAAAAATGTAAGGTTGTATTCGTTGTAATTTGTATTGTTTTTGGGAAGTTCATCTGCCGGCTTTATTACGGGAGAAAAACTTTTGTACAAAAAATTGTTAAAACCGGTGAGAATTTTTGCTTCAAGTTCAGACAATTTTGCTATATCAAATTTCTTGCCGTTTGAACCGAGAATATTTTCAAGAAGGTTTTTGACAAGGTCTTTTGAAAGTCTTACAAATACCGAAAGTTCTTTATTTAAACGAATTTTGGTAACAAAAAATTCTTCATTTTGTCCGAGAAAGTTTATGTTTTCGCTCAGGCAGAAAAATTTTGCATCAAAGTCTTTTTCCCAAAAATCACGGAAAGATTCTTCAATATTTTTTTTGAAATGCTCGTCAAACCAGTTAAAAGACAAACTTAACTGATTAGAAAAATTTGAAGCGGCTTTTTGTTGTTTTTCCCTTGTTTGCAATCTTTTTCCCCTAATCCCCGAGAAAGATTTATACCTCTGCAACTTCCCCTAGATTAATCTTAATATCCGTATCAGATGGTCACATCATTTATTCGTTGTATTTTATTTAAGGAACTTGTCTATACTAAAGTTTTTTGTAAAAGGTTCTTCAGTCGTTTCACTCCTTCAGGATGACGCCCATATTGTCATCTCGAACTAGTTTTAGGATCTTACCGGATTGATGTGTCGTTCATAGTTTGTAAGATCCTGAGCTCGGTCGATACTCTCCCTCCTCAGGATGACAACTCCACGTCATTCTGAGGCTTTAGCCGAAGAATCTATGAAGCAGAAGATCCTTCAGGTGCCAATGAAGTACACAATTTTGAGTAGCCCGGCTCTTTTCATAGATGGGAGATTATTTCCGTTTATTCTATTCCGGCGTATTATCTGCGTTTGTTGTTTACGGTAATTATTACCTCTGCAGGAACATACAAACTTGCTCCAAAAAAATCTTTTAAAACGGGATATCTGTTTATTTGTGTAAAAATTGAAAATAAATTGTATTTTTTAAATATATCTTTTAGTCTTTCATTTTTATAACGAAAATCTTTATTACTCTCAAAGTTTGTGCAGAAAGAAGGCGGCAGTTTCATGAGTTCCGCTACGTTGATTGTTATGGTTTCTTCATCCATGGATGCTCTCCTAGATTTTTAAATTGAAAAAATTAAATACTTTAAGCAAAAAACAATAATATTACTTACATAGTAATTCTATGATATTTTTCATATTTAACAATCACCCAGCCGGGCTATTTGGTGTAAAAAATACAATTAATCATTTCGGTTTCCTATTTCAAATATAGTCGAAGTGTTTATATAGAAATGTATGTGTGCAAAATCCTGAGTTTCTCTTAATTTGCTAATAGCCGGAATATTTTGGGAATATCAGACAATCGGCAAAGAAAGTGCGGCAAAGGTTGTTACTCTTTAACAAAAAAATGTACAAAAACAAAACTCAGGAAGAGCTCATTGAAATGGCACGCAATGACAATCTTGATGCACTTGAAGAACTTGTCAAAAGAAATCAAAACAGCGTGTATGCTTCATTTTATTATCTTAGCAGCAACTGTGAGGATGTTTTGGATTTGACTCAGGAAGCTCTTTTGAAAATGGCAAAAAATATAAAAAAACTAAAAGACCCCGAAAAGTTTAAACCGTGGCTCAATCAGATTGTGACAAGACTTTTTTATGACTATATAAGAAGAAAAAACAAAAAACTTCAGACAGTTCCGATAGACAAAAAAAGAGATGACGAAGAGGACAAATTTAATGTTTCGGAAGTCCCTTGCAAAACATGCACTCCCGAAGAAAAAACACTAAACACCGAGTTGAATTGTCTTATTGAACGGTCTATTCAAAAACTTCCCGACAGCTTCAGACTTGCTATTATTCTCAGGGAGTTTCAGGGATTGTCTTATGAAGAAATAGCGGAAATTACAAATACAAATGTCGGTACTGTCAAATCGAGAATAGCCAGAGCCAGAAATAAACTGCAATCCGATCTGAAGCAGTATATCGCCTGAGAAAACAAGGAGCAACTATGACGAACAAAACCGTATGCCGAAAAGTCTCTTCGATGCTGTCTTTGTATATAGACAACAAAGTTTCATATCAACAGAGAGCCTTTATTGAAAACCATCTTGCAAACTGCCCCGAATGTTACAAAAAATATCTTTATTTAAAATCAATGATAAAAGACCTCAAAGCATCTTACAAACAGGTTCTTGATCTTGCTATGAAAAAACAGCAGCACAGGACATTTTTGATTAGCGAACATGAAAAATTTATGAAAAATGTTTCTCCTTATGTAGACAATGAGCTTGACTCAAAAGAGTGTTTTGAGTTTCGAAAATATCTGATGAAATCCAAGAACGCACAAAAAGAACTCAAAAATGTTTATATAATTCAAAAAAGAATGCGCCAGATTTTTGAAAAAACAAAAGAAACAGCATCTTTGAATATTTCAAAAAAAGTTATGAATACACTAAAAGGCGTAAACGAGTCTGAAAATAATATATCTAACATAGTTTTAACGCCCAAAATGTTTAAAGTTGCCATATTGTCAGGTCTTGTATTAATAGGCGGATTTGAATTTGAACAGTTATACAAACAGCATAAAACAATTCAAAATATTCCTTCTGTTCAATCAATAAAGAAGGATTTTGAGTCGATAAAAAAGGAAAAAACCGATAAGCCCGTAAAAAATTATTCCAAAACCGGAATTAATCGGTAAATCTGTATTTTACAAGCGCAATTATCGCATGGATACCGTCTTTCCAGGTTATTTTTTTACCTTCAGCATATTCTCTGCCATAGTAAGAGACAGGCAGCTCATAGAGTCTCGCTTTTTTCTTCAATATTTTTGCAGTGATTTCCGGTTCAAAGTCAAACCTGTCGGATTTAATCTCTATACCTTCCAAAAAGCTGGTACGAAAAGCTTTGTAACAGGTTTCCATATCAGAAAGAGTCGCTCCGTAAAGAAGATTTGTTGTAAAAGTCAAAAGTTTGTTCCCCAGAAGATGTGTAAACATAAAAGAACGTGAAGGTTTTGCTCCCGTCAGTCTTGAACCGTAAACAACATCGGCTTTGTCTTCTATAATGAGTTTCACAAGTTCCTGATAATCTTGAGGATCATATTCAAGATCCGCATCTTGTATTACCATTATATCGCCTGTTATATGAGACATTCCTGTTCTGATTGCGGCACCTTTTCCCTGATTTTTGTCGTGGTAAAAAACTTTGTATTTTGATTCCAGATTTTTTAAATGCTCTCTTGAGCCGTCAGTTGACATATCATCGACAAGAATAATCTCTTTTTCCAGTCCGCAAAACGGTGCTGCTTCAACTTTTTCAAGTATTTTGTCAAGTGTTTCAATCTCGTTGAAAACCGGTATGATAATACTGACTTTATTCATATAAAACCCCTATTTTTCTGACTTTATTTCTCAATTACAAAAAATATTGTATAATTAAAAGGAGAATATGTTAAGGGTGTAAAATGGAAGAGTTTATAAAATCGGTCTGTGTTGAAGATATAAATAATGCACAAAATACAATGTTTTCGCTGTTCAAAACGCTTGAAACAGCAGGTCTCGGCAGTTTGACGGCAAAGGCGGAAATGATTCACAATACTTTTTTGCAGAATAAATCATATGAGTTTATTGCGCAGAATCTATCTTTGCTTGCTGTTTTGAAATACAAGGCAGACAGAAACAACTATAAAATTGCATTGAACATGCTGGATGATGCAAAATTTTTGGCAGAAAACTCACAGAACAAAAATGCAATAAAAACCAACGGTTTTTGCTGGGGATATATTTATTTTTCCGAAAAAAACTACGCACAGGCTCTTTCTGTGCTCAAACAGGCAAGAAATATTCAGTCTGACAATTCTGTAATTAATATTAAAATAATGGATTTGATTAGCAGGATAGAAGCTCTGGGTGTTGAAAATGCTTCTTCTGTGCCTGATACAGATATTGAAAAACCTATAGTTGCTCTGCTTAATGTTGCAAGAACTCTGGCAGCAGAAACAAGTCTTGAACTTTTGCTCAAAACTGTTGCGGAAGAAATCAAAAAAGTCCTTGATGCTGACAGGTGTACTGTTTTTCTTCTGGACAAAAGCAAAAATGAACTGGTTTCTAAAATTGCACTTGGTATGGGTACACAGGAAATCCGCATTCCCGCCAATACGGGGCTTGCCGGATATGTTGCCCAATCAGGCGAAATTATTAATATAAAAGATGCATATGAAGATGCACGTTTCAATCAGGATATAGACAAAGAAACAGGCTACAAGACAAAAACTATTCTTTGTATGCCGATATGGAACATGAAACATGAAATACTCGGTGTTTTTCAGGTTCTAAACAAGCAAAACGGTACATTCTCAAAAGAAGATGAGGAGGTTTTGATTGCAATAGGCTCCAGTGCCGGAATTGCTATAGAAAATGCAAGGCTGTTTGAATCACAGCAGATGATGATTAACCAGCAGAAGGAACTGTTCAAAAGTTTTATTGATACGCTTGCCGCATCAATCGATGCGAGAGACAAAATCACAGCAGGTCATTCAAATCGTGTAAAAATGTATTCTGAGTTGATTTGTGATGCAATGCATACTGATGAAAGAACAAAAGCAAATATTATCCATGCGGCAATACTTCATGATATTGGCAAAATAGGTATCAGAGATGCGGTTCTTCAAAAGAACGGAAAACTTACGGATGATGAATACAAACATATTCAGGAACACGTAAAAATCACTTATGACATACTGAACAGAGTTTATATTTCCGAAGAATTTAAAGAAGTAGCAGAAATTGCTTCAAGCCATCATGAAAAATATGACGGTACTGGATATTTCAGAAAATTAAAAGGCGAGCAGATTCACTTTGGAGGAAGAGTGCTGGCGGTCAGTGATGTATTTGATGCAATTACATCCAAAAGACATTATCGTGACAAAATGCCTATAAAAAATGCTCTTGAAATTATCAAATCCGGCAGCTGGAAGCATTTTGACGGAAATATTGTAGATGCGTTTTTCAAAATTCATCTGGATAAGCTGGTTGATGTGTTTTTGAGCGAAGTTGATTCCGTATTGTATGACGAACAGGACAGAAAGACTCTTGCGCTTTACGATTTGGAGTCTTTGTACAATATTTTAAATATTGATGAAAAAGAACAAACCGATGAACAAAAAACACTTGTTGAATTGTTTAATAGGTATTACAATTGCAAGGCAGGCAAATAGATTTTATTATTCGGGCAAGGACGTTTTATGATAAAAAAATTTATTACATCAGCAATAATTCTTTCTTCTCTGACAGGCGCTGCAGCTTTTGCTCAGGCTCAAAAAAGCGGAAACATAGTCAGAACACCTGTTTCTACTTTTAATAAAGAGAATCTTAAGCTGATAAAAAATAATGAACTTACAAATGATTTTTTAAGAATAATTACTTTTTCACAAAATGACAGCAATATAGCTTCTTCTGAAAAGATAGATTATGCAAAAAAATATGCGGAAGCAAATGAAAAATTCACTCAGGGAAATATAACCTCTGCATACAAAGATTACAAGGCTATTCTTGATGCATCGAGCAGAGAGGATTTTGTTAATCTCGGCTTTGCATACAAATTTGCCAATATGGGGCTATTTACCCTTGCACAGGAAGCAATAAACAATATTCAGGACAGAGAGCTTTACAATAACCAAATTCAGTTGATAAAGTCAAAACTCTTCCCGCAGGTTGTTCTTTCGTATGATGATGAAATTCTGCTTGCTCAAAATTATACTGAAATTTATTACAACAATCTCGCTTTTGAGGTTGCAAGGGACATGAACAAACTCCCTGACAGACTCAAACGTTCTGATTATGCCCACTATATTTTGTCTCAAGCCTATTACAATATAAAGGAATACAACAAGGCAATAAACGAAATTAACAGAGCTTTGTCGATAAATCCGGACAATGTGAACTATATCAAATACAAAGCCCAGATTTTCTGTGAGACAAACAAACTTTCAGATGCGGTAAAATTGCTGGACAATTTGCTTGAAGGCAATACAAACATTCTGGATTACAGAAATGACATAGAGGGGCTCAGATATTATACACTTGCAAAAGCAACAAAAGACAGGGAAAAATCATCTTTCTATCTGGCAAACTATTTTCTAAGAGCTGGCGACAAGCAAAGAGCAATCAAAGAACTTAACCAGAACATATCATCAGACCCCAAGGCATACAACTCAATGACAATGCTTGCTGATATTTATTTTAAACAAAATAAGCTATCAGAAGCTATGGATTTGTATGAAAAAGCATACAAGGTCAAAAAGACTAACCCTGCTACACTTATGGGTATAGCAAAATTGTATATGTTCAAAAAAGATTATAGAAACGCAGCGGACTTTTTTGTAAAAGCTGCAAAAAAAGACAAAAACAATGCACAGGCTCTTATTCAAGCCTCATACTGCTATAAAATGCTGAATATGACGGACAAATCCGCCGAATATGCTAACAAAGCACTTGAGAAGAAGAATATAGATGCTTCTGTATATTACACAGCATCAAAAATTAACGAAATCAAGAATATACAATATCTGAAAAAAGCGGTTTCGACAGATCCGCTGTATACGGATGCTTGGCTTGATCTGGCTGATATTGCACTGAACAGCGGAAGGGCTGATCTTGCGGAAAAATATACAAAAAATGTTCAGTATATAGACAAAAACAATTACAAAGCCTATTATTATTTCGGGCTGATAGATAAAAAACAGGGTAACAAAGCAGCTGCAGCTGCAAATTTTAAGAAATCACTTGATATAAATCCGTTTTTTGTTGAAGCATCCAAGGAACTTAATTCGGGTTTATAATAATACTGCAATAACAAAACAGGAATATGCATGCCAGAAAATAATATTCTCATAATAGAAGATCATGCCCTGACAAGGTTTGGTTTAAAGACTGCTTTTGAAATGACACCAAAAACTGATGACTCTGTTATCGATTGGAAAATTTTTGAGGCGCCGAATGCAAGAAAGGGCCTTGATATTGCAGATAAAGAAAAAATTGATATTGTTATCATGGATCTTGGTCTGCCTGATATGAACGGGATAGAGGCAACAAAAATAATCAAACAAAACCATCCGGGAACAAAGGTTGTTGTATTGTCATCTCATGAGCAGGAAGAAGATGTTATAAAAGCCATCAGAGCCGGAGCAAACGCATATTGCACAAAAGATGTTGATCAGGACAAACTTGTTTATATTGTTACATCCGTACTAAAGGGTGCAGCCTGGTTTGATCCCAAAATTTCTCAGTATGTCTTGAATGCAGCGGGAGCAGATTCTGAAAATCATATTTCCAAACAAAAAGAAGATGTGCTTGAGCCGGAAAATGAAATAAAAAACGGCGAAATAAACCTGACGGTCAGAGAAAAAGAGGTTTTGACCCTTATATCTGACGGTTTGTCCAATTCGGAAATAGCCAAAAAACTTGATGTCAGTATAAATACAACAAAAGCCCATGTCTGCAATATTCTTCAAAAGCTTGCGGTATCAGACCGTACACAGGCAGCAATAAAGGCAATTAAAGAGAAAATTATATAATTTTCATAATCAGGCTGTTTTTATTCGATACAGCAAAATGCATTTGTCCTTTGTTTAAATAATATAAATAGATGAAATTATGCCTTTTTTCATTGATAAATCTTAACTTATCCATTAAAATTACAACTAAAGTATAAGAAAGAGAAAAGACTATGGTTGCCATCGCAAGAATACTAATTATTGACGACAGTCCGAAATATCTGGCTGATGCCCTGCCTCTTTACGGATATGAGGTAGAAGTCGCAAACGACGGCTTGCAGGGAATAAAAAAACTTACCGCTGAAAACAGCAATTTCGATCTGGTTCTTTTAGATGTAATGATGCCGAATATGGACGGCTGGGAAACACTAAGAACAATCAGAAATAACAAAAAATTTGAAAACATACCTATTATTATGATTACAGCTTTGAATGAAGAACAAAAGGAAATATCCGGACTCAAATTCGGTGCTGATGATTATGTAGTCAAACCCTTTATTCTTCCAAACCTTCTGGCTAGAATTGAAGCACTGCTTCGTCGTTCTACCTGGAGAAAAGAAAAATCAGGAAATGTGGATTTGAAATTTGTTCAGGAAGGTGAAATAGAACCTCTTACTTCAAGAGAAAAAGAAATCCTGAAAATGGTGTCTCAAGGAGCCAGCAATGCTGATATTGCAGGAAAACTTTTCGTCAGAGAAGTAACTGTCAAAACACATTTGAATAGTATTTTTAAGAAACTTAAAGTCAAAAACAGAACACAGGCAGTGCTTTTGGCTATGCAGATGAGAATAATAGAAGATTAGATGATTAAAATTTGAAAAAAATGGTATTATAACTAATATCGGATATTACAGCTAAGGAGAAACCGCATGGCAGAATACTCAAAAGAAGAATTATTTGATCTTATTCTCAAAAACCC
>CALVEJ010000030.1 GCA_944326535.1 Candidatus Gastranaerophilales bacterium
ATAAAAACATAAATTCATTAACCTAAATAAAAGTATATTTTTACCCCCCCCCCCCGAAAAATAAAATAGCTGTATACCAGGATATAATTGACTTCTACGCACTTTTGATGCGTAGAAGTCTTTCTGCTGTCGAATTTGGAGGAATTGCATGATGAAAATTTTCGACTGTTTTACTTTTTTTAATGAAAAAGAGCTTTTAGAACTTCGCTTTATGGAATATTACGATATTGTTGATTATTTTGTAATAGTTGAAGCAACAAAAACACAGACCGGGCTGCCGCATAAACCAATATTTGAGGAACTGAAACCAAAATTTCCAAAGTACCTTGATAAAGTTATTCATGTTGTTGTCGACGATATGCCCGATTTTGAAGAAAATAATATTTGGACCGCAGAAAATTTTCAAAGAAACGCAATTGAACGGGGTTTAAACGGCATAGCCGAAGAAGGTGATGCAATTTTTGTATCAGATGTAGATGAATTTTGGAACAAAGATAAATTAAAGGATTGCATCGAAAAACAATACCCTGTCGTTTTCGCACATAAACTCTTTCATTTTTGGTTAAATGCAAAACGAAATTATCTACTTAGAGGCACATGTTATGCACCTTACGGATTTATGTCACCGCAGGAGATGAGAAATTATGCAAGAGGTGATCGTTCAAAGATTAAGTATCTTATTACTAAAAATGCAGGATGGCATTATTCTGCATTAGGCGATGCAAAAAATATGCAAATAAGAACAAACAGTTTATGTGAGGGCAACCCCAAAGAAAAAATTAATATTCAAAAAACACAGTATTTAATTTCACACTTAAAAAACCTCCCGGGACAAATAGGTTACCTGACAGGTTCATTTAAGCTGGATGGACCCGAACATATACATTGCCTGAAAGAAAAATATCCGCATTTGTACTGTAATGACAAAATAGTGATTTTTGTATCTTGGATAAACCCAATTAAAGATTTTTTATCAATTTTTTTAAATTTCAAATTATTTTTAAAACACCCAAGAAAATATTTTAAAAACCTGGCAAAAAAGATTTTTAGCAGCTTTGAAAAGGAGATATATTAATGAAATGGATAAATAAAGGACACGAATTTGATGAACTGGGTCAATTTTTTAAACAAATTGAAGAAATATTGTTTGTCGGAGATGAAGATGAGTTTTCATCTTTTCAAACAAAAATTGCATTTCTCTCAATAGAACCCGTACATTACAATTTTGAAGAATACAAAATTAATAAAAATTTTTCTAAAAAATTACTGTCGAAAATAAAAAAAGCTATTTATATAAATAATTTTGCACATAAGCTTAAAAATCTATTAAAAAAATCAAACAACAAACTTGTCATCTTTTCGGAAAAATCCGGACATTTAATTAATAAAATCGTCAATAATAATTTGTTTATTAAAAACAAAAATATATTTATGCAAAAAGATTTTGAACTAAAATATTTGCCCGTATACGCACTATATGCGAAAAATAAAATGTACTCCGCATATAGTACCTGTTTGGTTGTTACAACAAAATGCACATTAAATTGCAAATATTGCCTAAATTATCAACCGTACATTAAAGAAAAGCAGCATTACGAAATTAAAAATTTGATTAAAGATATTGACCTATTTTTTAAGCAATTTGACTATGTCGATTATTTTTCGCTCACAGGCGGCGAACCTCTATTATGGAAAGATTTCGCAAAACTTATAAACTATATAGGCGAAAATTATCGCAGCAAAATAGGAGAATTATGGTTTGCAACAAACGGAACATTAATTCCCGGCGATGAGCTTTGTGAAACAATAAAAAAATACGATGTTTTGGTTTTATGCGACAACTATACAAAATATGTTCCCAAAATAAAAGAAACATATAACAAAATGGTTGAAAAATTTAAAAGCTATAATATCAGAACTCAAGAAAGCACTGAGGATTTAAAATTCTTTAAAACATTCCCGCCAAGTGAAGATTACACAAAGTGGAATGATGATAAAATGATTGACAAATTCAATTTATGCAAAGAACAATATTCCGGTTTTGGTTTAAGCAACGGAAAACTATATCAATGCTGCTATTCATTATTTGCAAATACCGCAGATATTGTGAAGGAAATTCCTTCCGATTTCGTTAATTTGGAAGATGTTTCAAAAAGAGAGCTGTTGGAATTTATATTGGGTTACACCGAAAACGGATATTGTCATTTTTGTCAGTACTGCAACTGCTTTTACGGAATACACAACGGGGGTTACGATGAAGGAGGAGTTACGCAGCAGCCGATTAATGAACCGTTAAGTTTTGATATCAATAATTATAAACTTTTAAATGCGGAGGTCGAAAAATGTCAGAAATAATCCCCAAAATAACAATAATATGCTTAATTTACAAATCGGTAAAATTATTGGATGCAGTTTATGAATCCGCATTAAAGTACACACCTATGCTAAAAACTGGTGAAGCCGAATTTCTTTTTGTTGCAAATGACCCGACAGATGCAGTTATCAAGCATCTTGTCGATAAAAAATATAATTTTATAATTAACCAAAATGAACATTTCCGCGAAGAAGAACTTTTTAAAAAAGGATACGGAGTTCCCGAATACATAAGCAGGGTTTACAAAGGATACAATCAAGGAATTCTTAACGCAAAAGGAGATATTATTGTATTGATAAATTCCGACAATTTTTTCTCTCCCGATTGGCTTGAAAATTTATTAAAATACAAAAGCTATGACAAAGTTTTAAGTTCACAAATCGTCGAAAGAAATCACGAAAAATTCGGTGTATTCCCCGGAGCAATAGAACATTATTTTGGGTCATGTGTGGAGAATTACGAAGAAGAGAACTTTATTAATTTTGTAAAATCAAGAAAAGAAACAGGACTCAAAGAAAACGGTGCATATATGCCCTGCCTTATGTACAGAGATATTGCACTTCTTGCCGGTTTGTATCCGGAAGGAAATGTTGCGGTTCTAAAAAAAGAAAAAATCTCAAGATACGGTGATGAATTTTTCTACGATAAATTAAATAAATTAAACGTTAAACATTATACCGTTAAGGAAAGTTTAGTTTATCACCTTAAAGAAGGCGAAAGGGAAGAAATTAATACATCAAGTAAAGTGCTTTCAGAAGAAGAAAAAGAAGTATTGCTAGAGAAATATCAACAAAAAAAATACGGCGATCTTACATTTAATGTTAAAGACAGCATAGTTTATAATGAGCTTTGCCAAAAAGAAAGAACGGATAATAAGCAGAAAAAACCTTTTGATTTCTTGAAAAAAATATTCTTTTCAAAAGAAAAAATAGGAAATAAAAGAATATTAAAAATACTCGGTATAAAATTTACTTATAATAAAAAATAAATGCCATATTATGTGTTTTATAACAGCAAATTATTGAAAAAAAATATAAACTATGGTTTTATTTTACTATGGAAAAAATTAGCCCTAAAATTGTTGATGAGTCAAAGAAAAACTGCGAGTTTAAGGTACTGGAGATAAGTGATTTTGACCTGATAGGCTGCAAATTTAACGGACACAATTTGCATAATTATTTAAGGGAAAGAAATATTGATGCCAAACAATTGGTAAGAAAAAAACTTTCAAATGATATAAATACTTTTCAAATGAAAAGTTTTGCAGACATATTAAACAACGATTTGATATTTGACGCAGACATTATTCATCTGCATCTAATCCAGAACACAGATTTTGACATAAATATGCTGTATGTCCTTTCAAAATTAAAACCGATAGTTATCACACTGCATGATTGTTTTTATCTGGGCGGGCATTGTTTACATTCATTTGGCTGTGAGAAATGGAAAGTCCACTGTAAAGATTGCGGCCAATTAAATATTCCTATGCCCATCAGTGTTGACAAAACAGCATTGAATTTTTTCACAAAGAAAGAAATTATCCAAAACTCGAATATTGCGGCAATAACCGCATCTGATTTTATATTTGATAAAGTAAACCAATCTCCGATTTGGAAAAACAAGACTGTATACAAACTTCCTTTTGGAATCAATCAGGATATTTTTAAGCCGTCTGATAAAAAAGCCGCCAAGAAATTATTGGGAATAGACGAAAAATCATTTGTTATAATGTTCAGAGCAACAAAAAATCCGTTTAAGGGTATTGATATTATATTAGAAGCTCTGAACAATCTTAATACAAATAAAAATATAACCATAATCACCGTTGAAGAAAAAGGATTGGTAAAAAAATTTAAAAATAAATACAAAATCAAAGAATTTGGATGGGTAAAAGACGACACAAAAATGGCTCGGTTGTACCAGGCCGCAGATTTATTTTTGATGCCGTCAACTCAAGAAGCATTCGGATTAATGGCTGTTGAAGCAATGAGCTGCAAAGTGCCCGTTTTAACAACGCCAAAGACGGCTGTTGAAAAAGTTATAAATGCACCTGTTTCCGGTTTTTGTGCCGATGTAGACAAGTTTTCAGATATACTGAATGATATTGTTAACGATAAAACCAATCTGCAGCAAATAGCCGAAAATGCATACGACTATGCAAAAGCAAATTATGGATTAAACAAATATTTGGACGGAATGATAAAAATATACAAAGAAGAAATTAAAAAGCATACAATTTCAGAAGAAGCAAAGCTAACCATATCTCAAATACAGAAATACACAGACTACGATAAATTAAAATGCGAAGAATTGGCTAAATTCGGTAAATTCTTTTCAAAAGTAAGATATGGCAACAGAATAGAATTAAAAATTTTTGGAATAAAAATCAAGTATAAGGGAAAAAGATAACGATGTTTACCCCCAAAGTTTCAATTGTTATACCGGTTTATAACGGCGAGAATTTTGTTCAAGAAGCAATTGACTCGGCATTAAATCAAACTTACAAGAATATAGAAGTTGTTGTAGTAAATGACGGTTCAAAAGATCATACTGATGAAATTTTAAAAAGCTACGGGAATAAAATCAAATATTTTTCAAAAGAAAACGGAGGAGTAGCTTCCGCTTTGAATTTTGCAATAAAAAAAGCAAGCGGAGAGTATATTTCCTGGCTTTCTCATGATGACCTTTATTCGGAGGATAAAATAGAAAAACAGGTTGAAAAACTAAACTCACTTACTGACAAGAAATCTATTATTTTTTCAAATTTTAGTATATTTAATAACGATAATAAAGAAGAAAGATTTATCAATCTTGAGGAAAATGGATACCAAAACGGGAATAAGAAAAGTATATTAACCCTGTTATTTGCCTCCGGTTTGCATGGCTGTACTTTGTTAATTCCGAAAACAGCTTTTGAAAAATGCGGTTACTTTGATGAAAAATTGAAAACCACACAGGATTATGATTTGTGGTTCAAGTTTATAAAAAAAGGATACAAATTCTATCTGGTCAAAGATTATCTGGTAAAAGGCAGACTCCATGACAGACAGGATTCAAAAACAAAGCAAGTTGTCTGTACAAATGAACAACAAGTTTTGTTTTTAAATGCGGCAAAAATGTTTTTTAAAGATATATTATTTATGGACAAAGACAGTTTCTTGACCGTAAAACAAACTTTGAACAGATTAAAATTAAGAAAATATTATAAAATATTAAAAATAATTCGAATTCTGACAGGACGGTTATAATGAAGGAAATTCCCATATTTTTTACTTTTGACGACAATTATGCGGTTCCCGCCGCTGTTGCTTTTTATTCTCTGTTAAACAAAGCAGCAGATAATATTTTTTATGAAATGTTTGTTCTTCATTCCAATATTACTGAAGAAAATCAGAGAATGTTGAAAAATGTTGTTTCAAAAAAAGGAAACGGCAAACTTGAATTTATAAATACTAATAATTTTTTAAAAAATGAATGGTCAAAAGGCAATTTTGAGGGACATCAGAATAAAAACCAGTTTACGGCAGAAACAATTTTAAAATGCTTCGGTGCAAAATTTTTCCCCCAATATGACAAAATTATTTATTCCGATGTAGATATTGTCGTAACGGACGACATCTCTGAATTATATGAACTTGACCTAAGCGACAATTATCTTGCGGCAGTGCGTGGCGTATTTAATAAATATCTGCCAAATGAACTGTCGCATTTTAAACCTGAACATTATGAAGTTTTGAAAGATAACTATTTTGCAGGCGGGATTTGGGTTTTAAATCTAAAAAAAATAAGAGAAAATAACCTTGAAGAAAAAATGATTGACATAATCAACGATAATACAATTACAAAAAGATGGCCGGATCAGGATATTATGAATATTGCCTGTGCAAATAAAGTCTGCTACCTGCCTTTAAACTATATTTCTTATCCGTATTTAATCGATGTAATAAAAGAACCTGATTTTGTCAGCGACTACTCGAGAGAAGAATTATACGATTCAATA
Organism: Candidatus Gastranaerophilales bacterium; assembly: GCA_944326535.1. Taxonomy (GTDB): domain Bacteria; phylum Cyanobacteriota; class Vampirovibrionia; order Gastranaerophilales; family Gastranaerophilaceae; genus Limenecus. Next base: position 6,378 of record CALVEJ010000030.1, read on the forward strand.
ATCAATCCCAAAATTATTCATTATGCTGCAGGCAAACCATGGCACAACAATGCTAAAAAAGCCCAAATATGGTTTGAAATTTTTGACTATTTAAACTTGCCTGAAACAAAGATTTTTAAAAACTTAAATACAAATAAATTACAGAAAAAGTATAAAAAATATAAATTTTTATTTAATATATTTATAGCGGTTTCAATTATCTTAGTTGTAGTCCTGCTGCTTGTATTAATTTTGGATTAAAACACAGGTGTGTATAATGATAAAATTTTTAGATTTAGAAAAAGTAAACAACAGATTTAGAAAAGAAACAGATGAGAGAATTGCAAAAATTCTTGACAAGGGTTGGTATCTGCAGGGTGAAGAAAATGAGACATTCTCCCGTCATTTTGCAGAATATTGCGGGGCAAAATACTGTGTGGGTGTGGCAAACGGACTGGATGCGTTAAACCTGATTATAAAAGCATACGGATTTGGTCCCGGTGACGAAATTATTGTTCCCGCTAACACATATATTGCATCGATTCTTGCCATATCAGAAAATGGCTGTACACCGGTACTTGTTGAACCGGATATAAATACATACAATATAAACCCCGATTTAATTGAAGAAAAAATAACAGAAAAAACAAAAGCCATAATGGTTGTTCACCTGTACGGACAAGCTGTACAGATGAGCAAGATATGGGAATTAGCAAAAAAACACAACCTCAAAATTATTGAAGATTCTGCTCAGGCACATGGCGCAATTTATCAAGGGAAAAGAACAGGAAACCTTGGCGATGCATCCGCTTTTTCTTTCTATCCCGGAAAAAACCTTGGATGCCTGGGTGATGGCGGATGTGTAACAACAAATGATGAAGAACTTTTCAATAAAGTTAAAGCTATTGCAAACTATGGCAGCGACAGAAAATATCATCACATTTACAAAGGTGTAAACTCAAGACTTGATGAAATACAGGCTGCTGTCTTGGACATAAAACTAAAATATCTGGATGCTGACAATGAGAGACGAAGACAAATATCAAAATATTACCGGGACAACATTGTAAATCCCAAAATCATTCTGCCAAAAACATACGATGAAAAATCTCATGTATGGCACATTTTTGCAGTAAGAACAGAAAACAGAGACAAATTGCAAAAATATCTGGAAGACAACGGTATTCAAACTAACATCCATTACCCTACACCGCCTCACAAACAGGGCGCATATAAAGAATGGAAAGATTTATCTTTCCCGATATCTGAAGAAATTCACAGAACAATCTTGAGTCTGCCAATGTCCCCGGTTTTGACAGATTATGAAGTTGAAAAAATTGAAAGGATAATAAATAAATATTGATAATTTTTTTAGAATTGAAAATAAATTTAATACTAGATTTAAACTTTTTCTTTTTAATAAAAAAGTTTTTTCTCATAAAAATACGAACTTTGACAATCTTTCACTAAAAGAAATTGCAAAATTACTTGAACATTACTTGTATGCAATATCTGAAGAGTTCCCATCACATAATATTGAAGAAAGAAAGAGAATTTATATAGCAAATGTGGCTGCAAGGTTATCAAAATGCCCCTAATTTGATTAAAGTTTGTCATGAATCATGTTTAAAATATCTTGATCGAGAAATTACAATGATAGATATAAACAACATTCAGAATTATATCGATATTCCCGATTATATTTTAGAAAATATCAAAATAACAAAATTATTCCGGCGCATTTTTTAGATTATTTAAGATGTACCCTGCTTTATAAATACCGAGGTTATTGGATAGATTCAACAGTTTTGACAGACAAGGTGCCTGAGTATATATCGATTGCAACTTCTTTTGTTATTCAAGTACTCCTCCTTTAATGGGTGACTCAGAATATCATCTCGTAAATAATTCATTCTTTTACTGCAAAAAACCATATAACCCTTTAATTTATGCAATGAAGTGATTTCGGGAAGAATATTGGAAAGTTGCTGATTTTGCAATTAATTATTGTATTTCTCATCATTTTCTGCTCTGGCAGTAAAATATAATAAAGATTGTAAAGAAGAATGGAACAAAGTACCTTTCTACTCAGATATTAATATTCATATTATGCAAATGGAATTATTAAATGAATATAATACAAAAATGGAACAAATAAAACAATTGAGTCCATTACATAAACTATCAAGACTATACGTATATAATAAAGAAAAACACAGTAATACATTTCTTGAGCACATAATCAAAACTTATTAATCCTGTGTGTTAACTCAAAATTTTCCTCATACATATTCCGCCCAAATAGAGCTTTGGTTTGATTAAAATATAATTTTATGCTATATACGTAAAATGAATATTTTAGTCTTAGGTGGTTTAGGTTTTATAGGTATAAATCTTATAAAAAGTCTTGTTCAAGAGCACAATGTTACTGTCTTTGATAACAAGATATTACAAGGATATTCTAATATAAAATGTTATACTGGTGATTTTAGAAAAATTAAAGATTATAGTTCACTTTTTGAAAATATAGATGTTGTTTATCATTTAATTTCTACAACTATTCCTAATAGCGATAAAAATAAAATAAATTTTGATATTGAAACTAATCTGATACCCACAGTTGAAATGTTAAATATTTGTGTTGACAAAAAAGTAAAAAAAGTTATATTTACATCTTCTGGAGGTACTATCTACGGGAATTCACCAAAGTTAAATTATGAGGATGACTTAGTTAAGCCATTTTGCGCATACTCTATAAATAAATATGCTATTGAACGATATTTAGATTTGTTTTATAGATTTTATGGTGTAGATTATACTGTTCTTAGAATTTCTAATCCATATGGAAAAAACCATATTAATAAAACCCAAGGCATAGTCAATGTTTTAATTGACAATATAAGACAGTCAAAAACCATAGAAATATATGGTGATGGTACAATTGAAAGAGATTATATATATATAGATGATGTTGTTGATGCTTTGGTTATGAGTCTGAATAATACACAAAGTAAAATTTTTAATATTTCAACAGGAAAGGGATATTCAATTAATCAGGTTGTAGATATACTTAAGAAAATTTCAAAAGTTTATGGATATAACTTTCCAGAAATAAAATATTGTCCTGCAAGAGTTTTTGATATTCAAAAAAATTGTTTGGATAACTCACTTGCAAAAAAAGAATTAGGATGGAGACCCAAATATAATTTAGAAGATGGTATAAAAAAAATACTGGAAGAAATATGACATGAAGTGTTATTTTACATTTAATAACGATATAGAAAATAATAAAATTTATCTTGATATGCTAGAACTTGCTCTTCGCACAGCTCGTAAAAATACAACCCTTGATTTATATGCACTATACGAAGGTACAAAAGAAGATAAGTTATATTCAATTCTAAAAAAATATAATGTTAATGTTCAGATCTGTAAATTAAGTTTTTATGATCTATTAGAAAATTTTTATGATGAACAATATAAAAAAGAAGTTAAATTTGAAAATATGCGTCTTAAACAAGCCGCTTGTAACTTTTTAAAATTTGAAATACCTTTATTTGAAAAAGAAGATGAAATAGTTTTATATTCTGATATAGATGTTTTATTCTATAATGACTTAGATTATGATACTTTAAAAACTAATACACTTGCAGCAGCCCCGGAATTTATACAAGAATATGACACAATAAAAGGCAACAGATATTTTAATGCAGGTATTATGCTTTTAAATCTTAAAGAATTGTCTAAAAGGAAAAAACAACTTTTAAATATGTTAAAAGAGAAGATACGTCCTTATCAGGAATGCTGGGATCAAGGCTTTTTTAATGAACTCTATAAAGATGATTTTGATGAATTACCATTAGAATATAACTGGAAACCATACTGGGGAATTAATACAAATGCCAAGATTGTGCATTTACATGGAATAAAGCCTTTTCTCGCAAATATAGAAACTTCAAAATTAGTACATGATCTTATGATAATGCATAAAAATTATTTAATAAGTGGATTAATTTTTTATTTTTCAAATTTTGCTAATATGCTTGGTAAAGATGAAACATTATATCTTGCAAATTTGGCACAAGCTTTAGCTTTGAATTTATACAGGAGTGAGCAATACAATAAAAAAAGGTGGTTAATTTCTACAAATATTTTGTATCAGCTTAGAAAGACTATATTAAAATACAAACTTGATAGAATTTTAAAACCTATTCTACTATATACGGAATATAAACTAAAAAAAAGAAATATTCCTTTTTAAAAGAAAATTTAATTGAGAATATGAATCAAAACTAAAATAACTTTGTTATCATTTAAAAATTAAAACTAACAAAAGAACATAAAGTAAATTGGAGAATAGTTTATGGAGCGGAATATTGAGAAAAGTATAGTTTCGGTACTCATACCGGCATACAACCATGAAAACTTTGTCCAAGATACTATAAAATCAATTATCAATCAGACATACAAAAATATCGAACTGATTGTGGTCGATGACGGTTCAAAAGACAACACCTGGGCAAAAATACAAGAAATGGAATCCGAATGCAAAAAGAGATTTGTAAATGTACACTTTGAAACCAAACAAAATGAAGGCACCTGTAAAACATTTAACAAGCTGCTGAATTTGTCAAACGGGGAATACGTATACATAATAGCTTCGGATGACTTGGCAAAACCTGAAGCAATTGAGAAAGAAATTGATTTTCTTCAAAAAAATCCCGACTATGCACTATGTGTCGGCAACAGTGAATTTATAAATACCCGTAATGAAAATTGCAGCTGGTATGAAAACAACCATTCTTTTGACAGCTTCGCAAAATATTACAGATATATAAGACCTAATTTAGATTTTAACAGCAGCCGTTTTGGAGAGTATGATACTTTTTATCTTGGAAATTATATGCCCAACGGATATTTGATAAGAAAATCCATTTTTGAAAAAACCGGACTGTTTACACCGGAAGCTCCGCTCGAAGATTATTATCTTATGCTTCAAATATCAAAATATGCAAAAATGAAATACATTGATGAAATACTTTTTTCATATAGACAACACTCATCAAACACAATTAACAATAAAGACAAAATGCTTGAATTAACGACAAAAACACTCGCATATGAACATAAGCTGCTTGAAAATATTGACAAAGATTTTCCCAACAAAATCGTCTCAGATGTAAAAAAATACGGTGCGTTATATAAAAGAAAAGGAATTCCCGGCATTATCGAACTATTCAAGTACAAAATCTATGATACGAAAAACTCAAAGTATATATTAAGTAAAATGATAATTAAAATTTTGGGAATACCTGTATACAAAAAAATTTTTTAATTAGAAATTATAGACTAACAAATTTTATTTTTACGTGTTTTGTAAAAAATAAAACTCAAAATGCAAATTCAAAATAAACAACATCAATACCATACAAGCTTTGGCAAGTTTATAAAAATTACAGGCAAACCTGAAAAGATTGCACTGGCAAAAGACATGCTCTGGAATATAGAAAAACCTCATATTTCGTTGACAAAAAAGGGTGCAAAAAAAGACTCGCTCTACATCATAAGCGGAAAAGAGTTTTCAAAATTCATTGATCTTACAAAAAACATCTATTTTAGAGAGCTGAGAACAAATTTAGAAAAATACATGCCTGTCAAACCAAAATCTCAAAAGATTTCTTCACTATTAAAAAAATTAAAAAATGATAAATTTAAGCTATAACTACAAAATATCCCGTTTTATCTTATTAAAACAAGAAAAATAAAAGAGGTTGGCAGTTTTCGGCAAGTTGCGATTTTAAATTTGAATATTAAGCTATTTTACATTTAAAGGTTAAGTTTTGTAATTTACTTTCTACATACGCTAATAATGTAGTAGTATAAATATGATTACACGATTTATATTTAACCGAAACGAAAGGGCCATCACAATATGTTAAATACATTAGTTGAAAAAAAACTTTACCCTCAATCAGAATTTGTTAAGGGTAAATGGTGCGAGGAAATAAATGTCAGAGACTTTATCCAAAAAAACTATACGCCTTATGAAGGTGATGCAAGCTTTCTGGAAGGACCGACCAAAGCAACGGAAAAACTCTGGTCAGAATGTCTGGAACTTTTAAAAGAAGAACAGGACAACGGCGGTGTTCTGGATATGGATACCAAAATTGTTTCTTCCATTACATCACACAAAGCCGGCTATATCGACAAAGACCTGGAGACAATAGTAGGTTTTCAGACAGATGAACCTCTCAAACGTTCAATGCAGCCGTTTGGCGGCATAAGAATGGCAGAGACAGCATGCAAGTCATACGGATATGAAGTTGATCCTGAAATATCAGAAATCTTCACAAAATACAGAAAAACGCATAATCAGGGCGTATTTGATGTTTATACTCCGGAAATGAAAGCGGCAAGACACTCCGCCATTATCACAGGTCTGCCTGATGCATACGGCAGAGGAAGAATTATCGGAGACTACAGAAGAGTAGCTCTTTACGGTATAGACAGACTAATCGAAGACAAACAAAACCAGTTCAAATCCCTTGAAGGAGAAATGACTCCTGACAGAATACAGCTGAGAGAAGAAATTGCCGAACAAATCAAAGCACTAAAAGAAATGATTGAACTTGGGGAAATTTACGGTTTTGACATTTCAAAACCGGCAAGAAATGCGCAAGAAGCAATTCAATGGCTTTATTTCGGCTATCTTGCAGCAATAAAAGAACAAAACGGCGCTGCAATGAGTATCGGCAGAACATCAACATTCCTTGATATATATATAGAAAGAGACCTCAAAGAAGGTATTATAACAGAAGCTGAAGCACAGGAAATGATAGACCATTTCATAATGAAGCTCAGATTTGTTAAATTTGCCAGAACACCTGAATACAATGCTCTTTTCTCAGGCGATCCGACTTGGGTAACAGAATCAATCGGAGGTATGGGTGTTGACGGAAGAACGCTGGTCACAAAAAATTCCTTCAGATACCTTCATACACTTGAAAATCTCGGTACCGCACCCGAGCCGAACATGACAGTATTGTGGTCAAAAAACTTACCGCACAACTTCAAAAAATACTGTGCACATATTTCAATAAATACATCATCAGTTCAATATGAAAACGATGACCTTATGAGACAAACACATGGTGATGACTATGCAATTGCATGCTGCGTATCATCTATGGTTGTCGGAAAAGAAATGCAGTTCTTCGGTGCAAGAGCAAACCTTGCAAAATGTTTGCTTTATGCAATAAACGGAGGTATTGACGAAATATCCAAACAGCAGGTCGGACCGAAATACCGCCCTGTTGAAGGTGAATATCTCGACTATGACGATGTAATGTCAAAATACGAAGATATGATGGAATGGCTTGCCGGGTTATATGTAAACACCTTGAATATCATTCACTATATGCATGACAAATATTGTTATGAAAGAAGCCAGATGGCACTTCATGACAGAGATGTAAAAAGATACTTTGCAACAGGAATTGCCGGTCTTTCAGTAGTTGCTGATTCACTTTCTGCAATAAAATACGCAAAAGTCAGAGCTATCAGAGACGAAAACGGCATAGTTGTTGACTACGATGTAGAAGGTGATTTTCCGAAATACGGAAACAATGATGACAGAGTTGACAGTATAGCCGTAAACCTTGTCAGAAGCTTTATGTCAAAAATCAGAAAGCACTATACATACAGAAACTCTATACCGACACTGTCAATTTTGACAATCACTTCAAACGTTGTATACGGCAAAAAGACAGGCAACACCCCTGACGGCAGAAAACAGGGTGTACCGCTTGCACCCGGTGCAAATCCGATGCACGGAAGAGACGAAAACGGTGCGGTTGCTTCACTTGCATCCGTAGCAAAACTTCCGTTTGAAGATGCGCAAGACGGTATATCAAATACATTTTCAATTATACCGAATGCTCTTGGCAAAAGTGAGATTTTTGTCGGAGATTTAAACATTGAACTCGACACAGGATGCTCGAGCTGTAATATAAAATAGAGGAGAAAAATAATGTCAAATATGCAAGAAGAAAATTTAATAGATATATTAGACGGTTACGTAGAAAAAGGCGGACACCACCTCAACGTTAATGTATTTAACAGAGAGACCTTGCTTGATGCGCAGGAACATCCTGAAAAATATCCGCAGTTAACTGTTCGTGTTTCAGGCTACGCCGTAAACTTCAACAAACTGACAAAAGAACAGCAGGACGACGTAATTTCAAGAACATTCCATTCTTCAATCTAAACTATGGAAAAACTTGGAAACATACATTCAATAGAAAGTCTCGGTACTGTTGACGGACCGGGTGTACGTTTTGTGATTTTTTTTCAGGGCTGTCCGATGCGCTGTTTATACTGTCACAACCCCGACAGCTGGTCAAACAAAATAAATCAAAAAATGTCAGCGGATGAAATTATATCAAAGTACCTTGGCGTAAAAGAATTTGCAAAAGGCGGTGTAACTGTAACAGGCGGTGAACCGCTTTTGCAAATTGATTTTTTAACGGAACTTTTCAAAAAATTCAAGAGCATTGGAGTACATACTGCCCTTGATACATCCGGATGCCTTTTCAATCCGGAGAATACAGAAAAGATGGATACTCTTTTGCGATACACAGACATAGTCTTGCTTGATATAAAACATATTGATGACAATGAGCACAAAAAACTTACAGGATTGTCAAACAAAAATATACTTCAATTTGCAAAATATCTGTCAGATAAAAATATTCCTGTATGGATAAGACATGTAGTTGTAAAAAATATAACCAACAACAAGGAATACCTTGAAAAGCTCGGTAAATTTATTGCAGAACTAAATAACGTCAAAGCTCTGGATGTTCTTCCATACCACAATATGGCAATTCCGAAATATAAAAAATTGAATATTGACTATCCGCTCAAAGATACCCCTCGGACAACAACGGAAGAAGCAATAAAAGCCCGTGATATAATATTAAATGCAATAAAAGAGATAAAAAATGAAAGAAAAACCATTTAAACATCTGAAAACAGGCAACATATATTATGTAATCAGAGATGATGTCATAAACTGCACAAATGCAAATGATGACCAGATTATGGTAATGTACAGACGGGACGACTTGCCGGATAAAGTATTTGTCAGAGAAAAGAATGAATTTTTTCAAAAATTTGAAGAAATAAGATAAAATTTTACTTTTATTTAGATAAATTACAAAATATCGGGATTTTTAAATAAAAAGAGCCTATTTATACTATAATCTGAAATATAATCAAATTAGTTTAAAGGATAAAAATGGCAAACTCCACAATACAAGAAAAAGAATTTTTACACTGGCATATCAGCAATGAATTAAAAGAACTGTTTTCCGAATGCAAAAATGTAATCATACCTGATACAAGAGATGAACTGATAGACCTTTCGGTAAACGGTAAAGGCAATAAAATATTTCAAGTCGGATACGAAATTTCCGGCAAAGGCTTTGTTCCGGAAGCCGAGGTAGTCAGATGCAAAAACGGCATTGCAATCAACTATCCTGATACATATATGCGGCGCAGAGATCCCAACTGTATGGTTGTAAACAACATTGCAATGACCGACAAAATCACATACGAAGAACGCTTCAAACAAAAATTTGAACCCGTTAGAGAAGAAACTTTAAAATGGCTTGCCGGTAATGAATTGATATTAATTCCATTTATGGCAGGAGGAAACAAATACGGTTATCCCGCACTAATGATAGCGCCCAAAAACGCTGCATTTTTTGCCGCAAGTATATATGACTTACAGGGTGTAATTCCTAACGACAAGCTGGAAAAAGATTTTGAGCCAAAAGCAATAATCTATGTTGCACCTCCATTCAGGCATACACATTTTGACGGAAAGCAAGTAGTAGTCCACAACCAGCAGGGAAGTGTGCATGAAGTCTTTTCATACAATCTATATCCCGGTCCAAGTGCAAAAAAAGGCGTTTATGGAGTATTGCTGGCATTGGGTCTAAAAGAAGATTTTGTGACCGTTCATGCATCAACAGTCAATATAACGACACCTTACGACAACGATATAAGCATTCTTCATGAAGGCGCTTCAGGAAGCGGAAAAAGCGAGATGCTTGAATATGCGCATCGTGAAGAAGACGGAAGACTGCTGCTTGGCAGAAATGTTGTAACAGGAGAAGAAAAACACCTTGCATTACAGCAGGGATGTAAATTACAGCCTGTTACAGATGATATGGCACTGTGTCATACAAGCTTTCAAAAGGATAACGGAAAGCTTACTGTTACAGATGCTGAAAATTCTTGGTTTGTCCGAATCGATCATATAAAAAAATACGGAACAGATCCGAACCTTGAATCAGTAACAACAAACCCCAAAGACCCGTTAATCTTTTTCAATCTGGAGGCTCATCCGGATGCAACTTGTTTAATTTGGGAACACACGGAAGACGAACCCGGGAAAAAATGTCCAAATCCGAGAATTATCATTCCAAGAAGCCAGATGAAGAATATACTTGACGGTCCGATTGAAATTGATTACAGAAGTTTTGGACTGAGAACACCGCCTTGTACAAAGGAAAATCCATCATACGGTATATTCGGTATGCTGCACATACTTCCTCCTGCTCTGGCTTGGTTGTGGAGACTCGTAGCTCCGAGAGGGTTTGGCAATCCCAGCATAACAGGAACAAACCGGCATTCATTCAAACTGGAAAGCGAAGGAGTAGGTTCTTTCTGGCCATTTGCGACAGGAAAAAGAGTTGATTTAGCGAATATTTTGCTTGAACAATTTATGCACACGACAAAAACAAGAAATATACTTATCCCAAACCAGCATATAGGTGCCTGGGAAGTAGGATTTATGGCTGAGTGGGTAATCAGAGAATATCTGGCAAGAAGAGGACAAGCTTCATTTAAAAAGCTTAATCTCAAGCCGGCTAGACATCCGCTTGCAGGGTATATTCCGGAGAACATCCACGTTGAAGGTACGGCTATTTCAAAAAAATTCTTTGATGTGACAAAGCAGCCGCAAATAGAAGAAGAAGGCTACGACAAGGGGGCTAAGATGCTGGAAGACTTCTTTAAAGAAGAATTAAAGCTCTATCTCAAATCCGACCTTCATCCTCTGGGCAAGGCAATTATTCTTTGCTGTATGGATAACGGAACAGTAGAAGACTACGAAAAACTCATTCCGGGTACTTACTAGTTTTTTCTTACTATTTATTTCGAACACGCAATTTATAATTGCAGGAATCATCCTGCATATCAATTTTTCCGTCAAAATCATTGTCTATACCGTCAAAACAAGAATTCACAGAGTTAAAAGACTCTGCACCGGGATTTTTGTATAACCACTTATCTGGAACAGCATTATATAAATAAAGAAATTTTTCCTTAAATGCCTTTGCCAGCAAAGAATTTTCTATTATCAAAACATTTTCATCATTATAGCTTTCACCGCTTTTTGTAAAGTTCATTGACCCAAGAATAACGTACCTGTCATCAATGATGATAGATTTCATGTGCATTTTACCCGGTCTATTTTCTGCCTTGACCTTCAGACCTGCCTGTCTGAGACCTTTCACTGATGAATACTTTGAAGCAGCAGAGGTTGCATCTACTATAATTTTTACATCCACACCTCTTTCTTCTGCTTCTATAAGCGCCTCTGTTAATCCCTTATGTGTAAGAACAAATACCGGAATATAGACATACTTTTTAGAAGATTTTATCAAAGGCAGTATATGTTTTGAAATTGTACTATCCTGAGGCGAAAAATAAGCAGTAATGAGTGATTTTCCGACATTTACGGATGCATTCTGCGATGAGGTTTTAAATTTATGAAAATAGCCGCAATACATCTTCTCAAATTCTTTTTCATAAATATTTGCAAGCGCCGGTGAGTATATCAAAACGGCAGCATTTGCGTTGAAGCCGGAAAGGTCAGTGTGAGAGATATTGGCAGAACCGGTCCATACCTTTTTATTATCAAAAATAAAGAATTTGTTGTGCATAATTGCATCTTTAACCGCTTTTCCATTAGGCAAAACATCCGATATACAGTCAATATCCCTTTTGTAATTTTTCAAATATGTTCTGAGTTTTTGTGTTTCGGAATATATTGTGTAACCCGATTTATCAGTATCATAAACCCATCTGATTTTTACGCCTCTTTTCTGTGCTTTAATGAGCGCATTCGTAATTTCAGGCTGGTTGTCCACTCCGTATATAGCAAAATCTATTGTATGTTTAGCCGAATTTATTTCATTTAAAAGGGACTTGCACAGAGTTGTCAGGCATTTATCCGAAGGATAGTAGTATTTTGTATAGTCTGTTATAAAGAATTGAATATTTGGTTCTGCATAAATTGGTTTATATGGTTCATAAACATCCTTAGGATATTCTTTATTTTTATTTTTGACATCAATTTTTGAGACTGATAAATAGCAAAATTTACAGGGTTCAGCATCTGATGGCAGATCTGAAAGCTTTAAAATTTCTTCATTTGGTGATTTCAAGGCATACATACAATCAAGTTTGTGATATTTTCCGGAATATTTGTTGTAGCTGACAAGATTGAGTGATTTTGCATATTCAATATTCTTCAAAACTTCATCTTTGTTTTGAGCGGTCAATACATATCCTCTCTTTTTTAATAAATCACAATATTCCGAACCGTCAGGAAGAATTATTTTCAAATCTTTATTAGGGACAGAAACAAAAAAGATATTTTTATTTAAAAGGTGCTCAACAGCAAAAGCTTTTCCAAGATACTCAAGCTGTGCTTTTTGAGTTTTATCAAGCAGCTGAGGATCTGTATCAAGTCCAAAAAGTTGTACAAGCTCATCTTCATCAGCAACATTATTCCGATTTAAATCAACATAGAATTCCGTCATTGAATTAATTTTTATGACCTTGACTGTTTTTTCTTTTTTCAATGAACAATACGAGATAAAAAGAAAAAAAAATATTAATATAAAAACAGTAATCTTTTTCATAAAAAAATTATAAATTTAAATTGAATATAAGTAAATTTAGATTAATATTCTGGCACTTGAAAAAAATATGAACTAAAATTGTTTTATGGAAACAAAACAAAAGAAAAAAGTTTTTGCATATTTACACACTCACTGGGATAGAGAGTGGTACAGGGAGTTTGAAGAATTCAGAGTCAGACTTGTGGAAGTCTTTGATGATGTTTTGAAAAAACTAAAAACAAAGGAAATACCCTCATTTTATTTTGACGGACAGACAGGTGCGCTTGAAGATTACCTTGAAATAAAACCTCAAAACAAAAATACAGTCAAAAAATTTATCAAAGAAAAAAGACTTTTTATTGGTCCGTATTACTGTTCAACGGACAGTTTTTTGATTGACGGAGAATCTCTTATTAAAAATCTTCAAATGGGATTGCAATACTCAAAGGAATTCGGATGCGAAGATTTTATTGCCTACCATGCAGACACATTCGGACACAGTGCTCATATACCACAGATAATAAAATATTTCAACATACCCCATGCAATTTTCTGGAGAGGGCTGGGAGAATTGGAGTCAGAGTTTTTATTCAGAGGGCTCAAATCAACATATCTGATACAGGGATATTTCCATGATTACCTGAGTGCAGATGTTTCTTATGAAAAAAAAGCAGCGATGTTTAAAAACACGCTGGACAAAATTGCAAAATATTCTTCAGGAAATATACTTCTGCCGCTGGGGGCAGACCATCTTGCGGCTGCTGACAATATACAAAAGCAGATAAGCGAAATTAACAAACTTTTAACAGACTATGAAATCATTATTACTACTCCCTTTGAATATCTGAAAAAAGTTAAAAACAACTACAAAAAAAATATTGAACACGAATTCAGAGATACCAAAAGAAACTTTATACTACCCGGTGTGTATTCATCAAGAATTGATTTGAAACAAAAAAACTGCAGGCTGCAATGGGCACTTTCAAGAAACGTACAGCCATTGCAGTCAATAATGCACTTTGCTAAGCTGTCAAAAGATTTTCAACAAGATATTGATCACATCTATAAAATGTTAATCAACAATCATCCGCATGACAGCATATACGGATGCAGTGTTGACAATGTACACTTTGAAAATATTTCAAGATACAGACAGGTTGAACAGGCGGTCAACGCAGTAACAAATAGTGTAAAAAGAGATATATACTCTCCAAAAAATCTTTCTGTAGTCAATTTGTCAAACTTTGATTATTCTGGCGCACTTAGGATTGAAACTCTTCAGAAACCAGACAATACATTCAATGCGCAGCTTATAGGAAAGAAAAAAGGATTTCCGCTGACAAGACTATACAGAACAAATGAAATTCCGGTTACAGAAGATTACACAAACATCTATGAATATCTTGTTGATTTAAAGAAAGTAAAAGCTTTTTCAACAAAGAGACTTACCGCTAAAGATATCAACACAGAAACATCATTAAAAATTACGGACAAAAGCATTGAAAACAAGTATATAAAATTATCCGTATCAAATAAAAAAATAGAGCTTACAGACAAAATCAAAAATAAAAAATACAAGGATTTTATTTCAATAATCGACCGGGCAGACATCGGCGACAGCTACAATTTTGGCGCACTAAAAAATGATAAACCCGTTAAAGCGGAAATAACTAAAAGCAAAATTCTCCAAAATGGACACATCAAAAGCACACTGGAAATAGACTGTGCAATAAAAATTCCTACATACTCTTCAGAACACGGGCGTTCAAAATCACGAAAAACACATATAATAAAACTATATGTATCTCTTGAAAATCAAAATGATTTTCTCGAATTTGATATACAATGGCAAAACAAATCAAAAGACCATATCCTGCAGGTATGTTTTAATATGGATGAGCCAATTTCTGAAACATATTCCGATGATCTGGCAGGTTATACAAAACGCAGATTTGATGCGGATTACGACATCTACAAATATATACCTGCGCCAAGAGGTATAGAACTAAAACACAACACGGCGCCTTTTCAAAAAAGCCTGTGGACTCAAGGCACCGGTATAATTACAGAGGGATTACAAGAATACGAAGTATTCAAAAAAGAACTGAGACTTACCCTGCTAAGAGCAACAGGAACAATCTCAAATCCTCACAATCCTACAAGAGGTACTCCTGCCGGTCCGCCGCTGCCGACTCCTGATTTACAGCTTCTTGGAAGCAGAAATGCCAGATTTGCTGTAACATTTAAAAACACAATAAAAGAACTTGAGCCTGATGTTGAAAAGTTCTATACTTCCGCATTATTACTAAATGCAGATCTAAAAAATGAGACTTTATTTTCTTCAGGCAACGAAAATATTCTGGTAAGCACCGTAAAAACGGCACAATCAGGAGACATCATTATCAGACTTGTGAACAAATCCGACAGAAGACAAAAATTGAAATTTTCAACAGCACTGGAAAATAATGGCATATTTTTCACAGATGCAATGGAAAATATCACAGACACATACAGAGATATTGAAATAGACGCAAATTCTTTTGTCGCTGTTTGCATTAGATCATAACAATATTTACTCAATAACAGAAATTATCATACCACTGATAATTTACAAAGATCCTGAAGCCTAAATCTTTTTGTCGATTTTGGAGAATATATTTTTTCCAACTTCTTTAAATCCATAGAATTCCAAATCTGAAATTAAGGTAGACATTCTTTTTCTGTCAAAACCTCCAATAACAAACAGGCTATTTGGATGCATTAGTTTACTAAGATTTGAAATAATTTTACGTGTATCGTCTCTGCCAAATGTTTCAGCCAGGCAGTTTCTTATTATAACAATCGAATTACCCTCATCTTTTAAATTTTTCAAACGTTCTTGCAAATCTTTTACTTCAAATTTAAACAAATTTTTAAACTCAGGTGTCAGCCTGTATGCCTTTGCATCTCTTGAATAAGTTGCTTCGTAAGGAAGAAAACCAATATTTATCTCTTTAAAATACTTATCAAAATTTGAACCAAAAGCTTCTATATCATGTTGTTTCAAAGCAACAACTCCCTTTTGCCCGTATTGTTCGATAATTAAAGGATCAACATCCGTAACGAGAATAGGGAAAATTTTTTCATTTGCCTGTTTTTCTCCAAAAACATTCAAAACAGAATTTGCAATCAAATAGCTTTCTGTTCCATCCGAGCCATTCATCGGCATAAGATTTATTTTATCTAATTTAGAAAAACGCTTTTTAATAATCTGTGCAAGTTCATCATAATCAAGATCATCTCTCACTTCTGTAGAGTTTTGAGTGAATCTGGTCTTTCCGTTACAGTCAATATAGTTTGTAAGACGAAACAAAGATCCGTATGATGGTTTGTAAATAGAGTTTGTATATTGAGAAAAACTTCTTATTTGCATAATACAGATAAAAAGCCTAAAAATATTTTTTGCTATTAATATTATTTTTCTATACAGGATAAAGCAATTTTTCTTAACTTAAAATAAATTTCATAGATTCTTCGCTTCGCTCAGAATGACAGAGAAAAATACACTGATTGTCAATAAGATTAGGTATAAAATAATACGCAATGCATAAAATCAGAACGACAGGATTTGTCCTGAGTCGTTGGTGAAGTATGAACCCATACGAATCAGGATCAGGTGAGAGATTTTCGAGACTATAAGTCGTAGAAAATCCGAAACGTGAAACCTGCGAAAAATAGCATAAAAAATCGGAACGACAGGATTTGAACCTGCGACCCCCACCACCCCAAGGTGGTGCGCTACCAAGCTGCGCTACGTCC
>CALVEJ010000031.1 GCA_944326535.1 Candidatus Gastranaerophilales bacterium
GGAACTGGACTTTACCAAAATAATCATTTTATCCGTACACTTCAAAATTGGTGCGTAATTCAGCTATATTAAGAAAAACTCAATCTATCCGTACAGTCCGAAAAAAGTCCAGTTCGGCAGTTTGATTTTTTGGGTAAACTTAATTTTCCGACTTGAAAACGCCCTCACAGAGCGGGCTGTCCAAAATAATCAAAGTATCCGTACAAATAAAACCGGTCGTTAAATTACACTGTCCAACCAAAACGGTCTTCCAAATTATAGTGAGTCGTGAGAGTCCGCAAATTCAACTGATTTGTGGAGAATATAAGAATACCCCGGATTGGACTCGCTTGAGCTGTAGGCGAAAAACGTGAGCCGTACAGATCAGGATGCTCGAAGAGTAGAACCAAGCGAACATTCCCAACAGGAATGTGAGTCGTGAGAGTCCGCAAATTCAGATAATTTGTGGAGAATATAAGAATACCCCGGATTGGACTCGAACCAACGACGCACAGCTTAGGACGCTATCGCTCTATCCAACTGAGCTACCGGGGCATACTTGCCTTCTTCCCCCATATCTTGTCAGTTGGATAGAGCCTAAATTTAAACTCACAAGCTTTACGCTTGTTTAGCCAACTGAGCTACCGGGGCATACTTGCCTTCTTTCCCATATCTTGTCAGTTGGATAGAGTCTAAATCTAAACTCACAAGCTTTACGCTTGTTTAGCCAACTGAACTGTCAGGACATCTGCATTTACATTTATAATTTGTAAATTATTTAACTTAAACTTACAAATTGATATAATTATTTTATAACAAAATACACAAAAAATACCAGAAAAAAGGTTTTTATTATGAAAGCACTTATTTGGAAATCAGGCGGAGAAATAGAAATTGTTGAAAAGCCTTTTCCTTCTATAGTTGAGCCCACGGATGCAATAGTCAGAGTTACGATGTCTTCTATTTGCACAAGTGATTTGCATATCATTCACGGCTATGTACCAAAAGCTGTTCCGGAAACTGTCTTGGGACATGAATTTGTCGGCGAAGTTGTCAGTGTCGGTTCTAATGTGAAAAAACTTGCTGTTGGCGACCGGGTAAGTGCAAATTGTGAGACTTTTTGCGGTGAATGCTTTTTCTGCAAAAAAGGATATATAAACAATTGTATAAAAGGCGGATGGAAACTCGGCTGCAGTATTGACGGATGTCAGGCTGAGTATGTCAGAGTTCCTTTGGCTGATACGGGCTTGACCAAAATTCCGGAAAATGTCAGTTATAAAAATGCTCTTTTTGTGGGTGATATACTATCGAGCGGATATTTTGGTGCTGAAATGTGTGAAATAAATCAAGGTGATACCGTTGCTGTTATCGGCTGCGGACCGGTCGGTCTTTGTGCTATGCAATGTGCAAGGCTCCTTGGTGCAGAAAGAATAATTGCTATTGATATAGACGATTCACGTTTGAGAATTGCTAAAGAAACTGCTCTTGCTGATGTTATTATTAACTCGGAAACAGAAGATACTGAAAAGATTATCTTAGATCTTACAGCTTATGGCGCTGACGGAGTAATTGAAGCAGCAGGCGGAGAAGATACCTTTGAACTCTCCTGGAAAATTGCCCGTCCTAATGCAGTTGTTGCGGTTGTTGCAATGTATGAAACCAACCAAACACTTCCGCTGCCTCATATGTATGGCAAAAATTTGATTTTCAAAACAGGCGGAGTTGATGCAATACACTGCATGACTTTGCTTGATTATATTGCTCAGGGTAAATTAAATACTGACTTTTTAGTTACTAAAGAAGTTCCGTTGAATGATATAACTGCTGCGTATTCGGAATTTGAAACAAAAAAAGACGGTATGTTAAAGATTGCACTGACTCCTTGGGTATATTGAAATTAGCCGTATGAATATCTGACGGACTGATATTATATTTTCAATTTTTTCATATTATTTAATGTATGAAAAGATTAATTGCTTTATTAATATTGTTTTCCATAAGTGCACCATCGTTCGCCGCATCCGATACACCTATGCAGGAACAGGTGCTGGCAAGGCAGCATTTGTTTGCGGAAAAGGATGCGCAATCAGATAGCGTTGTTGTAACAAATATGAGGAATGTTGTCTGCAAGGGAAATGTGTTTAATGTTGTTTTTGACTGCAAATTGTGGTCGGAAAAAGCCGCAGCAGGACAAAAAATTATGTTTAGTTTTCCTGAAGCCGTTTATACCCAGGAGGGTACTCTTGTTATACCTGCGTGTACAAAAATTTCAGCTACAATTATAAAAATTCAAAAGCAGCGTAAGTTTAATAAAAATGCAAGAGTCTATTTGAACTTTGATTGTATTATTTTTCCGGACGGTTCCGCTTTTCCTGTGAGCGCAAAACCGTTCACGAAAGACGGCGCGCTAAAAGAGGGTCCGTGGATGACAGCAGGTAAACTCGCAGGTGCAACGGTTGGTCTTGGTATTGTCGGTGCAGGTGCCGGTACAGGATTTGCTTTTATTCCCAACCCTGCCAAACTCGGCGTCGGATTTGCTATCGGTATTCCTGTCGGCTGCTTTGTTGGACTTTTGACCGGACTTTTGACTCCCGGACTCAAGTATCATGCAAAAGCCGGTGAGGCTATAAAGATTGTACTGTGTGATGATTTGTCTTTAAAAAAATATAACTGCCGCTAATATATCTTTACATAAAAGGCAATTATTTTAAGCAAAATTACTTTATAAATATAGGTTAGTTTTAGTCAGGTGGTTTGATGCATTTATCACAATTGAGACAAATATCATCAGCGGTTTCTAACAGCAGACTTGTGTATTCAACAGCTGTAAAGAAACCAACTTTGCTTGACTCATTTGCTGAACAGTTAACAAATCCCAAAAAGTTAAAAAACTACATTGAAAAGGCTCGTAAAGTATCCGATAAAAATATTGATGAAACGGACAAATTTTTTATAAATGCATTAGAGTCAGAGGGTTTGCATGTCTTTTTGTTCAAAAAATTACCGAATGAAAGTAAAAAGGCTTTTTTACAGAGACTAGAATTAGCCGGTGATGTTGATGTATTTATTCAATCAAGAACAAAATCGCTTGATTCTGCTATGAAAAAGGCAGAAAAGAATATAGGCAAAATAAAAGATTACTTTATAGAAGTTGTAGATGATAAAACTCAAGAATTGTCAGATGAAGCACATGCTTTATTCAATGAATTTACATCAGATAAACGAACATATCAAAAGTTTATAGACAGAATTAATGATATGCTTGGTTACAGGTTTATTTTGAATAAAGAAACAAAAGGTAATGAATCGGTTCTTGAGAAAATTTTTAATGCAATATCAAGAAAACAAAAAAGCAGCGAAATCGTTTTTGATACTATTGAAAGCTACTATGGTAACGGAGTAAAGCCTTATTCAAACGAACAAATAGTGAAAAAATACTTTGGCGATGATGTAATATTCGGTGAAAAACTTAAACCTGCCGGATATACCAGAATTAACTCAGATGCACATATAAAAAAAATAAATGCGGATGTCCAGTTTGGAGGGTTTCATACGTCAGTATGGGGTGATGTAGAACACATTTTATATGATCTCAGACAGGGCAAAAAACTTGATTTGTCTCATTATGATGATGAACAAAAGAAAATAGCATTTTCTGTGATACGTGAATACAAAAAACTTTTAAAAAATGATGACTTAAACAGTAAATATTCCGGCTATCTTACTAAAGTCTGGAATAGTGCCAGAAAAGCCGAACAGCAGCAATCGAAGTTGGTTCTTCCTCCTTTACCGGAAGGCATTAGTCCTATATTGAATGCAGAAAATTTGTTAAAACTTTATTCACCAGTTTAAGAAATGTAAAAACGATATTTTGATTTATGAAAAAATTTTTTTTACGGGTATTGTATAGATATCTATAAGGAAATTAATATGAACAAAATCTCTCGTATCTCTTTTGGTGCAACACTTGAAGAGTATAAGGCTATAAGAAAAGCGTGTAACAATTTATCGGAGTGTATCAGACCAGGTATCCCTGCCAAAATGCCTGTTAATACATCAACAATGCAAGATCGCTTTTTTATCTCTGCAAAGCCGGAACTCAGTACCGACAGATTTGATGTACAATTAAAACTTTTTAATCGCCGTAATGACGGTTATTCAACAAAGTCTGTATATAGAGATGATACAGAAGGAACAAAAAGATTTTTGAAAAGTTCTGTTAGCCAGAGAAAGATTGCGGAAGTTTTTGATGAATTAAAAGCTTTGCTCAGAAAAATGGATTCTTCCTACGGCGAATAGTTATTTTTCCAGCATTACTCTTTTGGATATTTCAAAAACCGGAAGGTCGTTGCCTTCTTTTATATCTTCAGGATTAGGGTTTTTCATCCAGAAATCTATGGAATCTTTATGAATATAGTGTTTTGCTTTTTGTGCAATTATTTCTTTGATTTCTTCTTCTGTTTTGCCGTTGTATCCTTCTATCTTTGCAAAATCCAGAACTTTTAGAAAGTTTTTTTTCATTACATAAAAAGCATCCTGAAGACCTTTATCATCTTTTTTATATTGTGTTTCAGGCGGGTTTATTTCGTATCCTGACGGCAGTTTTAACCCTATATCCTCGTCTCGTACCTCATTTTTAAGCTTTTTGATATTTTGCTCGCCTATTATTGGTGCCAGTTCTTCTATTTGTTGTGCTGTGAGCTTGTATCCGTCGTGATAATTGTCAACACTTATTGAAACAGGTCGGTATGATGTTTGGAAATTTACATTTGCATTGCAGCCCTGTGCATCAAGCGGTATGTCTATATTTGGGACTTCAAATCCGTTTTGGAACAACAGGACTTCTCTCAATGTAAGCGGTTTGGATTTGTCTTTTCTGTGTTCCGTAAGGTAATAAAGTGAATATTTCAACACATCCACTGTCCCTTTCACATCAGCAAATGCATCGTGTGCATTTTCCATATTTCTTGCAAAAAGATATCTGTACTGGCTTGATAGTCTTTTAGATGCACCTACATACGGGTGTATTCTTTGTATGAGTAAAAACGGATCCAGTACTTTAAAATATCTTTTGGGTTTCAAATGGTCGGCTGAATAACTGTTGTGTTCTTTTATGGCATTATTCAGCATTGTTATATCAAACTGTGAATTGTATGCTACTATTATTCCGTTTTTCTTGTTAAGGTAATTGTTCACAAACGGTTTTAAAACCTGTTCCATTACGGGCGCATCATTCAGGTCTTCATCATAAATTCCGTGGACTTTTGAAGCTCCCTCCGGAATATGCATCTCCGGATTTATTAATTGATTGTAGCCTGATTTTTCATCAATTTTGCCGTTTTTTATCTGGATTGCTCCGATTTGTATAATTTTATCAAGCGGACGGCTTGTATCATCCGTATTTGTACCGGTTGTTTCCGTGTCAAAAACAACAGCATCTATTATCAAATTCCCGTCTTTGTCGGTAATAGGTTTGTCCAATGATTTGTGATGCTTTGTGTCCAGCAGTGCATCGATATTGGTCGAAAATGATTTATCATTGTACAGATCTTTTCTCTGGGCATTGGACGGCGGCTCTTTAACTTTTCTGGAGTCAATTGAATGGGATGTTGCCAGAGCTTTTTTTCTGTTTGTATAGTTAAATCTTTTTACCCAGGTTGTTTCATATCCTTCTGCAAGGGCATTTGCCTGTAAAAACACATAAAAATCTCTTGGAGTCGCTTTTTCCCAATCCAGAGGCTCCTTGCTAAGATGTTCCCAGCCGACTTTGTTGAAATCATACCATTCTGCATTGCCTACTTCATTTTTTTCCATAAGCCCTATGCCCTGATATTTTTTGTTTTTTACTTTTTTTGTATAGTTGTTTTCAAAATAATCACCTTTGAATGAAATATTAAGTAAGCGGTGTTTGTATGCAATAAACGGTAGTTTTATTCTTCCGGGTATAATAAGCTCGCTGTCTTTTTCCGGCTTTGGTTCTGTTTTTGCTGTCGGATTGGCTGTTATGTAAATATTCTGTTTTAAGGGAAGTATCTTCATTTTAACCTTTCAAGTCCAGTGTCGGATTTATCATAGGAGGTGCTTCATAAGTTCTGTTTCTTACTTTGTCATATTCGGATTCCGAATGCTTCCAGTCTTTTTCAAACTGTTTTGTGAAGACTCTTGCAAGAACAGGTTTTTCAAATGCAATTGCGACTTCGTTGTTGCCCCTTTTGTATTTTTCTTTTGCATTGTTTCTGTCCAGAATTATTTTGTAGTAGCCCTTTATTGTGTTCAAGTCCGAACGATCTTTTACTGAAAATTTGTATTCTTTGTCTTGAAGTTTTAGTGTTGCATAACCTGTTTCGTTGATTTCATTTACAGCCCTTTGGATTTTTTTTCTTCTTATTGAAACTTCTTTATAATCAAGCCTTTTTCTGATAATCGGCGGTATACCCAGTTCTTTTTCGTACCCCTCAACTTTTTTCATGTAGCCGACTATTTCATTATTTATTTGCTGTGTATATTTTTCATAATCTTCACGCTGACCTTTTTTTAGGTTTTGGTTCATCGCCATTGCAGACCAGTTTGCAGATCCGATAAGAATTTCGGAATCATCAAACACTGCCCATTTTCCATGCATTCTCTGTACAATTTTTTCATCTGTTTTGTATTGTCTTACATCAATATTGTTTTCAACAAGTTTTTGGTATGCAGTATTGCAGTAC
This sequence comes from Candidatus Gastranaerophilales bacterium, assembly GCA_944326535.1. Classification (GTDB taxonomy): domain Bacteria; phylum Cyanobacteriota; class Vampirovibrionia; order Gastranaerophilales; family Gastranaerophilaceae; genus Limenecus. Next base: position 6,687 of record CALVEJ010000031.1, read on the forward strand.
GGGAATTCTTCAATTATGGAAGGGTCAACTATTATTTTTGCATCAAGCTCTCCCTTGTGAACTCTGTCAATGATTGTTTGTATAATTTCTTTATCTGAAAGAACAAAGAGTTCTGCTCTCAGCTTTTTGCATGTTTTTACTTTGTCCATTACATGCGCTCTTATGGATTCACTGCCCTGTTCTCCTATGTATGCAAGTTCACGTGGCTTTGTCGAAAGTATTTTTATAGCAGGGTTCTGTATGGGATTTCTTTCAATAATGTCCAGTTTTGACAAGTCTTTTGTGTCATATCTTTTTCTGTCTTCCGGATTGTTGTACAAATCACCGACTATTTTCATGTATTCAACATTTTCGTGTTTAATTTCTTTATTTAAACCCTTGTAAAATCTTTGCTCATCTTCCGTAAGCGGACCTGCTACAATTTTTGTCTTTCCGAGTCTTTGCCAGGAAAAAGCCCAGTCCTTGTTAAATATTTCCGTAAGAATATTGTCAACTTCAGAATTTTTATATCCGTCTCTTGTCTCGATTGCTACACAGGCATCATGATTGGCACAGGAATGTGTACCCCAGTTCATGCCTCCTATAATTACCTTTTTTCCGTCAACAGCAACGAGTTTTACGTGCTGTAGTGCAGCGCCGGATTGTGCTGCTCTTGGATAAGGAACAACATCAATTCCGTTTGTTTTCAGATAACGAATCATGTCCTGATTGTTGTAATGTCTGTCTCTGTCTCCGTAGCCGTCTGTATACCACTTGTGTGCATCAAGTATAATTTGAACTTTGAGATTTGGATTTTCTTTCTTTTTCTTTATAATCATCGGCAAAAGGCTGTTGTGCTGTTCAAAACCGCTGACCATCTCAGCTCCGTTTGACGGCCATTTGTGTCCGTCGACAGAAGGATGCTGAAACTCAAACATTTCTATTTGGATTGAGTCCTTTGCGCTTTTTATGTACTCAACAGCTTTATCAAAAATCTGCTCTCCGTCTATCAATGTAGTGACATTGGTTTTTCCTACGATAGCAGTTTTGGGGGATTCTGGTATTACCTGCGGGATGTATGCAAGTGATTTGATATTCTGCAGAAGATAGTCTGTTCTTGAAATACCAAGTTTGTTTGCATTTTCTGCGATTTTGTTTGCTACAAAAAAAGAAACATCATCAAGTGCGACAGGGTGATCTTTCTTTGGCGTTTTTACAATGGGTTTTGGAATTTTGTTTTGATAAGAGGAGTCATCGGACTGCCTCGCTTTAAAGGCAATTCTGTTCAAATTTAGCGGTAAAATGGCGAGTCCGTAGCTCATAAAAAGCTCTCTCTTTATAACCTAATTACAATTATGCTGATTATTGTAATTCTGTGCAAGAGTTCTTTACAAAAGATTAATATTTTTGTAAATATATTCCTATTTTGATTTGACAGTTACTGCCAAATCAAAATATAGTTATAATATCGATTTTGTGTTTATTAAAATAGCTAGGAGGTTAAAATGTCTATACAAAAAACAGGTGCTGTAAGTTTTTCGGGTATCAGACTGCCTGAATATGCGAGTGTTGAAAATGCAGCAAAATTGAATAAATTTCTGTCAAATCCTGAAAATACAGAACTTATAAAAGATCTGGAAAGTAATTACAACACAGATGTTTTGATAACTAAGAATTTTGACAAAGTAAAATTTATCCATGGCATGCATGGCGATCTTGCCAAATATGGCGCCACAACCAAAGATATATCCGAGTTTTCAGAAGACTCAGATTATATAAAACTTATGGTTTCTAATGCAGTAAAAAGAGTTACAGAGGCTTGGAAAAGCCTTAGCAGATATTAATTTAATTATTAAAGAGAATCTTTTATCTCTTGTTTAAATCGGTCTGCAATATAATCTACTTTGAAGTAGTTAACATATTCGTTAAATTTCTGTTTCAGCCAGCCTTCATTACTTTTTGATGTTTTGAATGTAAGGCTGAATGCTGATTTTTTGCTTTTTTCGACATTAAAACCTTTTGGTGCCAGATCTGCAAATACATCATGTGCATCTTTGTCAGGATACATTTTTGCAAATTCTCTTCCAAGCCAGTTTGCATAAAGATCTTCTGTGTAATCAGCTTCAGGTCTCGGACAGTTTTCTCTCTTGTCCTGATCTTGTCCTGCGCAGACCTTTTTTACTGTTTCTTCTGCTCCGACTTGCATTGCTTCAAAATTGCCTACTGCATGGAAAAATTTATCAGAGCCGATATATTCCATAATATCAAGTTTCAGCCAGTTTGTGAAAAGTCTTTCTCTCACTTTTGCCTGATTAAATACATTTGGTTTTCTGTCTTTGTATTCTTCTTCTGATGATATTGCGCTGCCCTTTTCACCGGTCAAAACTTCTTTAACCGTTGTCCCCTCTTTAAAAGGATGCTCTAATCCGCTTTCCTCATATTTATCCATGAACGCTTTAAGTTCATTTTCTGTTAATACACCTTTATTTTCGTCAGTGTCGCACAGCTGCGCTATTTTGTACGTTTCTTCATTCAGCGTTTCCATATGCAGCTGCATCAATAATGGACTTTCGGTGTTGTTTTTACTCCAAAACTCCATAAAAGCCTTGTATTCTTCAGGGCTGAGGGTTTTGTTTCCGTCCTTGTCGTATTTTTTTGCTATTGGCAGTGCATTTTGGGATATACGTGCCAAATCAACATTTATTGCATTTTTACCCATAATACCTCTCTGTGTCTATGTATATATAAAGTATATATTGTGATAAAAATTGCTCAATTTTTACAATTTGTAAAATCTGAGTTAAAAAATAACAAATAATTTCTTATTTCGATTTAATATTGTTGTAAGAATTTTACTGCACATGTTTATTTAGAAAAACCATTACCATATAAATAGGAGAGTATTATGTTAGTTCAAAGTGTATCGTCATATTCACCAAAAAGAAATATCTCATTTGGGGATGAATGCTATGTGCCAAATAGTTACAGACCGGCAAATGCGATGAATGATCTTAAAAAACATGGATATGTTATTCAGGGTAACGGAACAAGAGATGCATTCGAAAGGTTGTATGATGATGTAAACAGCGTTTTGTCTACGATGGCAAGAACAAAGGACGGTGTATGGAAAAAAGATTATGACAGAGGGGTAAGAGCATACGATAACACTCTGAAATATACTGTTTCTGAATGGGAATTGCCACGTGATACTTTTTCTGGACTTTTAACAAGATTTTGGGAAAAGAATAAAACCAGTAATTTAAGTGATGTAAAATCATCTGTTACAAACTTTTTGACAACATCTGAAGGTATGCAAAAACCAGGATTTTTCCAGAGCTTTATGAGTAAATTTGCTGATTATCTAAACAAAGAAACTGTTTTGACAAACGTTATCAAGACATTTTTGAAAGACGGTCATCACAGATTGAGATAAGAATGTTAAATATATAAAAGGTGTCTCTTTATGAGACACCTTTTTGTTATTCAAAATTTAAAATACGCCCGGTGCGATTCGAACGCACGACCCTCTGCTTAGAAGAAGCTAAAATCCCTATTTGTAAGGGTTTTCAGGTTTTATTGCAATTTATCAGAATTTGTTTGTATTGATTATCGTGCATGAATTTGAAGCCAATTTTATTCTCACAATTTATCATAATTGAGATTTATTTATCAGAAATTCTGCAACCTATTTGCAACTTTATGAAAATAGAGCTATCTAATAAGGATAGCTCGGATAGTTTCTAAGTTAAAAGTTTTTATAGTAAATCAAGAATCATAAAAATATATCCTATTATTACAATGCCAAAGAAAACAGAGTCTTGAATCTTTAGTCTTGTAGGATATGCACAATTATTTAAGGTGGATTTAATTGCAATAATACAACAAGACATAGACATAATTGATACAATAAAAGCCATTCTTTTCCTCCTTTTAGCTTTTTGTTTATATTATGCTGCGAAGTTTATAAAAAGCTAAATCTTTGATAAGGGGCCCGCCCTAGAGGGGTAAAAGTCAAAAAAGGACAATCATCTAGAGCTAGAAAAATTCTCGGCTAATTTTTGAAATTGAAAGTTTGTTCTTGCTAAAAATTAAAATTTTATTAACAAATCGAAATAAATAATAAATTAGTTTTATTATAAACTAGTACATTTGTATTATTTTTTGTTACTGTTATTAAACTTTTCATCCCAATATCCGTTATATTAATTAGGTATTACTATGATTAAAATTATTGATTTATTTGCAGGAATAGGAGGCATTCGTAAAGGCTTTGAAATTGCATTCAAAGGCAATGTGGAGTGCGTTCTTACTAGCGAAATAGACAAATATGCTATAGAAACATACAAAGCAAATTATGGTGATAGTTGCTTATGTGGTGATATTAAATCAATACATGAAAAAGATGTTCCAGACCATGATATATTATTGGCGGGGTTTCCTTGTCAGCCTTTTTCCCAAGCAGGGCTAAAAAAAGGTTTTAACGACACTAGAGGAACACTGTTTTTTGATATAGAAAGAATCTTAATAGAAAAACAACCAAAGGCATTTTTGCTTGAAAATGTAAAACAATTAAGAACTCATGACAATGGTAACACCTTAAAAACTATAATTAAGCATTTAGAAGATGCTGGTTACAAGGTTTTTTATGAAGTATTAGCAGCAAAAGATTTCGGTGTTCCTCAAAATAGAGAACGCATAATGATTGTCGGGTTTTTAGACCACAATATTAATTTTGAGTTTCCAAAGCCAAGAAATATAAAAACTTGTGTTGGTGATATTCTAGAAAAAAATGTTTCATCTTCTTATACAATTTCAGATAGATTATGGGCAGGGCACCAAAGAAGAAAAATTCAAAATAAGCTTAATGGTAAAGGTTTTGGCTATGGATTGTTTAATGCTAATTCTGCCTATACAAATACTATATCAGCTCGTTATTACAAGGACGGTAGCGAAATTTTAATCGAACAAAAAAATAAAAACCCTAGAAAAATTACTCCAAGAGAAGCTGCAAGGTTACAAGGATTTCCAGAAGATTTTATAATCGATAAAGTTTCAAATGCTCAAGCTTATAAACAATTCGGAAACAGTGTTTGCGTCCCCGTTATAGCCGCAGTAGCAGAGCAAATAAAAAATTCATTAATGTGTAATTAAAATTCATTAATTAAACAGAGGAAGATGTTCTTTGTTGCATTTCAGTTAGTATTTTCTTAGCAATATTCTCAAAATGTAAATCTGGTTGCCCTTGCCTTGAATAATATGTAGAAAATCTGCATAAAATATCCTTGCTGTAATTTCCACTTACTATAGCTAGATGTTCAAAATTATTCAATAGTTCATCGTATGTAACGTTAGAAACTTTTCTAAAGTTAATCAATTTATTGTCAAACTTTTTACATTTAGGCACAAAATGATAATAATCAGTATGATTATTTTTAATAACCTCTCCTAATCTTTTTATTTTCTTATCATTACTAGTTATTGTTTGTATTAAAGAACTCGCAACTCCATAAAAATCATCTAACTTGCATATTAGAATATTTTCGGTTTTCGGTCTATTGAGAGGTGGCCTTAAAACCATATCGCATTCTGGACTCAAAATAATATAATATTCATCATTTCCTGCTTTTGATTTTATAACAGAACCAGTTCTTAAATTTTCATTTAAAGGTGGAATTATATAAAATTCATCTGTTAAAGTTTGTCCATAATCTTTATTTATTAGTTCTGTAATACAGTATGATATATGTCTCAATAAAGCTTTTTCAACAACATCTGGTTGTTCGTTTGCATTTGCAATCCATTGCCAAATATTAGACTTTATATTATCATTATAAATTTTAGATAAATACTGTTCTAAAAGGCCATTACTTCCTAAAATATTAATTAAACCAGTTGTTTTAATATCATACAAATAATTCAAAACATCTTCTATAGAAGATGTTGCTTTTGTAAACTTTTCAAGAATAAAATCACTATTAACATCATCAGGAGTCCCTGTAAAAGCTACACAAGGGATTCTTAATAAAATAGATTCAATAATATCGGCAGCTTCGTTACCTTTTCCAGGTTCATTATTTAATTTAATATCAATTATTACAGCATCAAAAACTACATTTCGGTCTAAAAGCTGTGTCTTGGCTTCTTCCAAAGTATTACATACGAAATATGATACATTTTTCTCGTTTTCAACATTGTATCTTTTAATAGTATCCTCAAAAGTTTTAACATCATTTAAATCATCTTCTAAATATAATAAATTTAAATTGCTATCCATTTACAACTCCTTGAGGAACTAACTTTAAAAAAGCACCATCGTTACATTCAATTGCTTGTAATTTATAATTATTTCTTGTAGCAGCTTCACCTGCCAATGCCAATCCTAAACCAGTTCCATTTGTTTTAAGTGAAAATTCAGGTTCAAATATTACCTCTGTTTCGATGAACTGTTTCTCTATACCTGGTCCATTATCCAGTATTTCAATACTAACACCTTCTTCGTCTTTATATACTTTAACCGTAATTTCTTTTTTTGAATTATTCTTTTGGCATAACCAATAGATGCTATTATCAATTATATTTGTAAGGATTATATAAAAATCAGATTCCCAACCATATAAATTAATACTGTCATCACAAATTATTTCGCTTTTAATACCTTCTCTTATCAAATCTTCATTATATACAGCAAAGGAATTTTCGATAACTTTCTTTAGATTGAAATCTTTTTTGTTCCCTCTTCTTCCTGCAGCAAGAGGGTCTATACGATTAAACAAATTTATTAGAGCCTTTGAATTTGTTTCAAATCTAGATACAATGCTAGTTATTTCTTTTAGTGTAATTTCTGTATAATTTTTCTGTAACTCTTTTATCCAAAAATTAACGTTAGCTATTTCATTTTTAAAGAAATTTAAAGGCTTACGACCTTCATGTAATACAACATTAATTATTTTGCCTAATGTAGCTTGCCCTTGATAAACTGCAATTTTCTTATTGATTTCTTCAACTATTTTTGTTTTTTTGTGTTCTTCTTTTTCAATTACTTGTAGTAAATTGGTTTGAATTTCAGAACTAACATTAGCAATTTCTAATTGTTTTTTTATTTCACTTTTAACTTCATCAAAGTTAGCTAAAGAATCAACTTGATGTACTAATTTTAATTTTTCTTTAGACTTATCCGTTTCTCGTCTATAGTTAAACCGACGAACTTCTAATTCTTTAAGAGCATATAAAATTATATTTTTAAAAGAGTTATAATATTCATCCTCTTTTAATCCGTCTCTTGCACTTTTTTCTTCTAAATGAGATTCTTCTTCGCTTTGAATATAGACATATCCGATAACTTGATTACTACCTATACGAAAAGACGGATTATCAACACGTCTTTTATCTAACAATAGCCAATCATAACCAGGTTCTCCATATGGTCTAATTCTAAAATTATTACGATAAATACTAATACCGTTTAATGTATTCAATAAATTACGTGCTTCGGTATAATTATAGAAAGAACCATCTATCTTTTTTAAACCTCTACCTATTAAATTATGTATGTCTTCAGCATCTCTATCGTAAACTCGAATATCAAATTCTATTTTACCAACGTTTTTGAAACCAGTAATATCTAATTTTATGGGTTCATCTGGTAAATTTACGCTTTTTTGATTTGAATAAATTAATTCTAGGGTGTTTTCATTGGTAGTGTAACCATATAATCTATAATCATACAAATTGTCAATTGGAACAGGTTTTATTTCTTCTACAATACCTTTATAGTCTTTAACTCCATTTATGTGTACAACTATTGTAAAAACATCATTTTTTTCTAATTTTTTAATCGGAGAAACAAGCTTTTGTAACTCTGTTATTAAGGCGTCTATCATATCAGAGTATTTTATTTTAAATCTTTTTTCTTTTTTTTCATCAATAAAAAGCCATTCTTGTGCTTTAATTGAATCTCCATTAACAATTAATTCTGTGCAAGAAGCTTCATTAACTTTAGATGTCGCAACTAGAATATCAATATCATCTAGATACCGAGCCTTTTCAAAACTAGTCCATTGAAGATAAATTTCTGTTTGATTATATTCTTTATCTATTGTTCTTAAAAGTAAATCATCTCCTAAAATAGATGCTGCATATCGCCCAACACCTTTTCTTCCTTGCAAGATTCTTCCATTTGGGCTAGTTTTTCGTTGTAATTTATCATCAGTAGAGGGGACAAGCCATTTATTAATTACAACATCTTTAGACATGCCATGACCATTATCTTTAACCGTAATTTTTATAGAGCTTTTATCTTGTGGAACATCAAAAAATATATCTACTCTTGTTGCATCGGCATCATATGCATTTTTTACAAGTTCTATAATGGCAGCTAGATTATCCTTAATTAGGTCTCTGCCGATTGTTAATATGTGTCGTCCCGCAGGTCTTATTTTTTGAATTTCATTACTTAACACTATTTAATCCCCCTTATATTTTAGCATAGACAAGAATAAATAGAAATTTTGTAAAAATGACTTTACATGATTTACATATAATTGCAACAATTTTGTATTTTTATAAAATTTCTTTCCCATTCTCGATAAAATCATATAAAAAGCCCTAATATCAAACTTAATCGGCTAGTTATAGGGGTAGATTTATAAAGGAGGAAGAATGGAAAATCAAGACACAAGGATTGAGAAAATCCAAGCAATACTTGAAGAAGCAATAGCAATGGTAAAAATAGGAGCCCTAGCTAGTGAATCTTGTATCATTGATGAAGATTTACAAATGCGGGACAATACGGATTATTATCATTTGTTCCGGCGCATAAATGCACTATTGACAAATATAAGGCATACCATAGATAGTTAAAGAGTTTTGAAAAATTCAGCAAGGCTTAAATTAAACGCGCGTGATAGTTTGAAGATTTTATCTACGCTTGTGTTTCTTTCTCCTCGTTCCACCATGCCAATAAAGTTAGTTGATAGTCCAATTTTTTCGGCAAGCTCAGATTGAGTTAATTTGCTCTTTTTTCTTAACTCACGGATACGCAAACCAAAGATTCTTAAATCATTTTGTCTTTCTACTAATTCTTTATCGTCTAAATCACTCATTACAGTAATTATGCTTGTAATCAAACTTAAATAAAACAAACCCACCGTGTTATTTCATAAATTTTTGTTGTATATTTTATTTAGAGGTATCGAATATGAAAAAGTTTTTCTTTGTATTAATTTTAGGTGTTTGTTTGATTCTAGCTTCAAATCCTATCAAGGCTATTGAGGAAAATAATGGATTTATTGGCTTACATATGCATAAATTTTCTAAAGGAAGAATTGTAAAAGAAGTCGTAATTATTGATGTTGTCCCTAATTCGCCGGCATGGAATGCAGGAATAAGAATTGCAGATAGAATTCTAAAAGTTAATGGGGAAGATGTTGCTCAATATGATGTTGCTGATGTTAAAAAACTTATATCTGGCAAGATTGGTGACAATGTTTTGCTAACATTATTAACAAGAAATGGAATAAAAGATTATAATATCAAAAGAGGAAAACTTGAAGCTGACAAAATCATCTCTTATCCCAAATGGTATGAAATGTGCGGTGATAATAAAAAATTACAAGGTGAAAGTTGTTTCTACCACCCAAATACTTATGAAACAAAATTTGTTGATAATTTTAAATTTAGTGGCCCTATTGATGTTAAAGTTTTTGGAACACAAAAAGCGGCTATTCGCTATCAATATGAAGAAGATTTGAGAATCTGTCAAAACGCACAAGATAAAGCTATGTGTTATATGATGATTAAGCAATCTATAAATAATAGAAGTTACGCTGAAGCTCAATTAAGACAACAACAATTACAGGGCGTGATTCAAAATATGAATCATGTTAATACGAATATAGAACTTCAAAATATAAATCAAAATCTAAACAATATGAACATGAATCTTCAAATGTTGAGGTATTAATTATGTATATTTTTGCATTATGCCTGTGGCTTGTTTTTGTTTTTGGTTTATTATTTCATCTTTTCAAAAAATATCTATATGCAGATTTATTTAATAAAGAAAATTTAGAAAAAAGAAGGCTCGAAATTCAAAAAGAAAAAGAATATTTATCGCAGAAACAAATTGCTATTGATTTAGCTGAAGGCAATAAAATAGCTAATAAATTCAACTGGGGAGCTTTTTTAATTCCTTTATTGTGGGGGCTTTATTTTGGAGCTGGTAAAAACCTTTTAATATGTTTAATTCCTATTCCATTATTGCCCAATATAATTTTTGGCATAAATGCTAATAAATGGGCTTTGGCAAAATATTATCGCCCCATAGAAACATATATTTTTGAACAAAAGTTATTTATTATAATTGGAATTATTTTAAATTTGATTTTTTTACCGTTAATTTATGAAACAATTGCTTTAAAATAACACGAGGTCTTAAATATTTTTTAATATTGTTAAGCAGAATTTTTATATCTACATAGTGCATTATATAGGTAAAATAAGGGTTTGATTTTCACACTTAACCATAAAACAAAAAAATCTTAAATTTACTATATAGTACACTATGTAGGTATTTTTTTATGTAAAAATTTTTCGAAAAATACCTTTTAAAACTTTTCTAGCTGGATTTACTTATGATAATAAAAGTAGTTAGAAAAGGAGACCAAAATGAAAAAATTAAGTATCGATTGGAATGAATCTTATGAAGTTGACCCTGCATATCCACAAAGCGATATAGCAATATTTATTGATAAAACTCTTCGTAAAATTTGGATTAGAGGAATTAAATTAAATGGGACTGACAAAAGAATTAAATATTTAACTCAAATAATCAATCTATATCAAAAAGATAAAATATTTTCTGTTGAAAAACTTGAAGAAATAAATGACTTCAAGGTTGAAGCAGAAAGTTTTCAAAGAAACTTTGAAAGAATTAATGAAAAATTAAAAAAATTAAATAAAGCCCCTTTATTTATAGCGGCACCTAAGAAATATCATTACTATTTAAATACTGATAATTATTACCAAGATTATGCAATAATTTAAATACAATAATTTTTTGTCGGTGTTAAGTCGAAATTAAATCATTAACTAAAGTTTTAAAATTTGGCAAAATGGACCTCAAAGGAGGAAAATTATGACTAGAACATCAGACGAATTTAGAGAAAACAACGGAAAAGTATTTCCAATTAAATCATTACTAAGTAGATTTTATGGCAACAATAAAAGATACTTTTATTTTTCAGGAGCTAATCTCGATATTCCCAACAACATTGACAAAAACATATCAACTGAGGAATTTTTCGAGCTTATAACAAAGCACATGAAGGGTGAAATTAGATTAGGCGCCTCATGCGAATTGAAAATAAATGATAGTTTAATATTATCTACAGTAATTGATATTGATTACAAAGAACAAACTATGGTAGAAAAATATGATTTAGCTTGCAAATTACAAGAAGCTATTTTAACTAAGCTTGGTTGGAAATCTGTAATAGAAAAATCAAAAGGTAAAGGTTTTCACATTTTTATTTTCTTTAATAATCCTATCAATAGAAATTTTGCACAAAATCATTTAAAAAAAATAATTGAGCAAGATTTTAAATTAAAAGTAAAAAATGGGCTTATTGAATTATTTCCAAAGGGTGACGGGATTTCTGTAATATTTTTACCATTTTTTGGAATGCTTGATAAAGAAGGTTTTATTAAAGAATCTTTTTTCGAGGATAAAAATAATTGTTTAGTTAGTGGGAAACCTTTTGAAGCAATTAAAGATATTAAGGAAACAATTTTAAGTGCAATTAACGAAGTGGCATCTATAAAGCTAGAAGAAAAAAATGATTCTCAGCAAAAATTACCTTGTATTGAATTTGCAGAAGATAATTGGGTTGAAGGTAATAGGCAAGACTTAGCAATGTCTTTAGCTGGAGTTTGCCGAAAAAGATTCAAAATGAATCAAGATGAAGCAGAGGATTTAATCCTAGGTATAGCAAGAGCTAACAATGATGATGAAATAGCTCAAAGAAAAGCTGCAATAAAATCAACCTATAAAGAAAATGATATTAGCCACATAAAAGGTTGTTCTTACTTTGATAAAGAAACAATTTGTGGTGATTGTACTTTTCTTAAAAAGCAAGAACCAAAGCAAGAAAAAGAAAAACCCCAAATAAACAAAAAAGGTCTTTTAGCTTTATTAAAAAGTACAGACGACTTAATGCAAGAAGAAGACATAAAATGGGTTGTTAAAGACTTATTTGCTAAAAAACTTGTAAGTGTAATTTTTAGTGAGCCTGGTGTTGGGAAAACAGTTTTGGCTATGGATATTGCAGAAAAATTGACAAAGGGTGAAGCTATCTTTAATCAATATAAAGTCGATAGACCTATGAAAGTTTTATATTTTCAGGGAGATTTCCCTAATCCAATAATGAGACACCGGCTTCAACAAACGCTTCATAAACCTAATAATAATTATTTCAAGTTTGTTAATCGTTATGATGCTGAAGAACAGGGTTATTCTATTGATTTAACAAATGAAAAAGGACAAGAAAATCTTAAAATGCTATTAGAAGAATATCGACCTGATTTTGTTATTTTTGACACCTTTATTTCTTTCTTTGATGGTGATGAAAACAAACAAAAAGATGTAAAAGAACCGATTGATTTTTTGAGAAAATTAACTTCTAACTACGATTGCTCAATTTTATTGTGTCATCATTCAAGGAAAAGAGGCTCTAACGAAAAAAGAAAGGGGCTTGACCAAAGTGATTTAATCGGAAGTTTTGTTACCGCTAGGTTGTGTAGTTTAATGTTGGCTATTGCACACAATGCAGAGAAAAGCACAAAAGAAGAAAAATATAACACTGTTTTGTGTGCTAAAACTTGGTTTAAACCTATTGAGCCTTTTGAATTTATAATATCAAATAACGACGCTCAATTCATTCAGGTAATTTATACTACAGAAGAAGTTACAAGTAATGCAAAGAATAAAACTCAACTTGCAAAAGAAAAAATAATTAGTGTTCTGTCTAGTATGCCAGAAGTTGGTTTTTCAGCAAAAGCTCTTAAATCCATTGCTGGATGTTCTGACCGAACTGTCAACAATGTATTTTCGGAGCTTTTGGGTGATGGAGTAATAAAAGCTGTTGGAACAACAAAGGACCGAACCTATTTTTATAACACAGAAAAGAAACCCAAAAAGCCTGTAGAGAAAAAGGCTCCTCCAGCTGATGACCTGATATAGAAAAGTTGCGGGAAAAGGCTTAAAAACAAAGAATAATAATTCCTTTGACTCTTTCCCTCTTTGCTAGAGTCTCTTGCGAGAGTCGATTCCCGCTTTTCTTTTTTGCAAACCTTAAAAGGTTAAAAGCGAAGTTATTACTTGATTTAAGGCTTATTTAAGCAAAGGATTCTATACTATGAAAAATTTATACAATATAAACGAACTCTCAAAGCTTTTGAATATTTCAACCTCAACTCTTTACCGTTGGGTACATAAAAAAGAAATACCTTTTGTAAAACTAGGCGGTCGCCTACTTTTTGAGGGAGAAAAGATTCAAGAATTTATCAAACAGAACTCTGTTAGCATTTCTTAGTCTAAAAGCTTACAGAAAGCACAAAACACGACATAATAAAGCTAAGAAAACAAATTACTAAGAGGTCGAAATAAACGACCTCTTAAGCAAAACAAGGAGATTAATTATGCCAGCAGTAAGAAAAAACAAACAAAAGAATAAATGGGAATTTGACTACAAAGACCTTACAGGAAAGCGCAAAACAAAAGGCGGATTTTCTACCAAGGTTGAAGCAGAAAAAGCCCAGGCAAAAATGATAGATGAACTTAACAAAGGTTTATTTGTCACAAATGACAAGCTAACCTTTAGAGAAGCTGCTGAATTATATCTTGATAACTATGCCAAAATTTATTGCAAAAAATCAACCTGGGTTGGTTATGAAGGTTACTTAAAACATCATATCTATGAATACTTAGGAGATTTAAAACTATTAGAAATCAGACCATTACACATTCAGAATTTTATTAAGGATATGACAAAAACAGGTTTGGCTAATTCAACCATAAATCATTTCAAAAAGACTATTGGCGCAGTTTTTAATTATATGATTGATTCAGGCGTTATTTATCAAAACCCTATCAATCGAATCAAATGTTTAAAAGTTAAGAATAATACCCTTATGCGACCTTTAACAATCAAAGAAACCAATAAATTATTGGCAGTTACTAAAAAGCACTATCCTGATTTTTATCCTCTGCTTTATATCGCAGTTAATACAGGTTTAAGAGAGGGTGAATTATTTGCTCTAACATGGGACTGCATAAACTTTGTTGAAAATTATATTACAGTCAATAAAAGTTATACTCACGGTGTTTTAGGCTCAACAAAAACAGGTAAAGATAGAAAAGTTAAAATCTCTTTAACTGTTACAAAATTTTTAAAAGAGTGGAAAATGGCCTGTCCTAAAAGTGAATTAAATCTTGTATTTCCTAACGCAAACGGAAACTATATGGATTCACAAAATATGATGAAAAGAAGATTTAAGCCTGCTTTAGCTCTTGCAGGTATTGATAGTATAAGATTCCATGATTTAAGACATACTTATGCAAGCACACTTATTATTCAACAAGTGCCATTGCCTTATATTTCAAAGCAATTAGGCCATTCAACAAACAAAGTTACACTTGATACTTATGTTCACTTAATGCCGGAATCTGCTCAACTTGGTGATTCTTTGCTTGAAAATCTTTATGAGGACAGGGACACCGGACTAGAAGAATCAAATGTTAGGAGATTTGGTACGTAAAAGATTTATTGTAATGTTTTTCACCTGTCAAGAAATTGACAGTTATTTTTTTTAAAATATACCTAATGAATTAGCAATTATTTTTGCCAATGTCGTAGAAACAACTTCAATGCCTGTTTTTTGTAGAATATTCCCTATTTTTTGTAATTTTGATTCTTTAGGTTCGTTACTGCATGCGATATTTTGGATTTCTCTCATTTTTGCAGGGGGTAATTCATCTTTTAAAATATCTTCTATGTTAATATTTTGATTTTGTTTTTGATTTTGTGACTGAGATAAATTATTTTCAATACTTATGTAAGGTTTTGTCGTTTTTGAAGATGTTTTTTCTTGGTCATTATTTGGTAATCCAAAAGCCTGTATATCTTCAATAAAACCTTGTATTACATTCTTTGCATCACTTACTGCGCCTGGTACATTAGCAGGTGTATCAGCAGAATATATTGACGGATAGGCGCTAATACTGTTAAATAACTTGTACTGCTGTGATTTTTCTGGATATATTCGACAAATAAAAATTCTAGTTTTATTTTTCCAATCATACAATTCATTTACAGTATTAACAGCATCTAACAGTTGTAACTGTTTGTTTAAAATTTCAATCATTTTTTCTTGCAATTTCTCATCCTCCCACAAATAAGCATAAATGAGAATTAATAAAAGTATAAAAAAATAAACAAAAAATTAATGATTTAATTTGTAAAAAAATAATTTTGCAACTTTTTTGCGACTTTTTGAATTTTTGGCACAAAAAATACGCCCGGCGCGATTCGAACGCGCGACCCTCTGCTTAGAAGGCAGATGCTCTATCCAGCTGAGCTACGGACGCATAGTGTAATATATTCAATCTATAACTTATTTATAGCATATAAATTTTTTCATGCAACAAAAAAGTAATTTTAAATTTGTGCTTTACAAAGAACTGTGTTTCTATTAATATAGTCATACTCTAATCTAACAATGAATACTTCGTTGGAGGAGTGCCAGAGCGGTTGATTGGAGCAGTCTTGAAAACTGTCGTACGTTTGTAGCGTACCGTGGGTTCGAATCCCACCTCCTCCTCCATTTTGAAAGAGCCTGTAAAGGCTCTTTTTTAGTGTGTTTCTGACCCATTATTGAGTTACTATAGTTTCGCAGGACATTTGGGATAGGTATATTGGGGTAAAAAAGCCGAGTTGTTAGGAGTTTAAAGCAAATTTATGGTATTGAGATTTGGTGGTCATTTCTTGCACTTTTGTCTCAATTATTGCACTAAATTTCACTGATATTTTGGAATATTAAATTTAATTTGGCGTCTATCTCCAATGGAATTTGAGTTTTAGCCATGATACTTTTAGTGCAAGAATTGTCCGGTTTGAATTGCTTCTGGTTTGATATGTGTCGAAATATCTCTGAGATTGAGACAAGACCCTTGATGTTTTTCAAAAAGAGAGCGATTAATGTCAATGCAAGCGAAAGGAGCAAACATTGACAGAAAAAGACTATCAATTATATGGAACAAGAATTTTTAATTTGAAGACACAAGAAATTGGTCTATTAAT